>WGAW01000001.1 GCA_015494675.1 Hydrogenimonas sp.
TCGTTCAGGCGCTCAAACGCCGCGCCACAGACATACACATAGAGACCTTCGAAAAAGAGGGTGACGTACGTTTCCGCATAGACGGTGTACTGAACAGCATCGCTACACTCAACAAAGGGGCCATAGGCTCCATAATCAACCGTATCAAGGTAATTTCGAACCTCGATATTTCGGAGTCGCGTATTCCGCAGGACGGTCGCACGAAGATCACGATAGCCGGTGCGGGCGTAGATGTGCGCGTCTCCATTCTCCCCACCTACTACGGCGAAAAGGCGGTTCTAAGACTCCTTATGAAAGGGGAGTCGATTCCATCGCTACAGCAGCTCGGCTTTTCAGAAGAGGTATTTACGAAGCTAAAATCTCTTCTCAAACACAGTTACGGCATGATTTTGATAACGGGCCCCACAGGAAGCGGAAAATCGACGACTCTGCACTCGTTTCTAAAAGAGATAGACCATGAACACTACAACATAGTGACGGTCGAAGACCCGGTCGAATACAACGCCGAAGGGATAAACCAGATACAGGTGAACGAGAAGGTAAACCTCACCTTCTCCGAAGCACTGCGCTCCATTCTGCGCCAGGACCCCGACGTCATAATGGTCGGAGAGATGCGCGACACTGAAACGGCCAAAATAGCCACACAGGCCGCGATGACAGGCCACCTGCTGCTCTCGACACTCCACACCAACAGTGCATCCGCCGCGATCCCGAGGCTTGTTGATATGGGCATAGACCCCTTTTTGGTAAGCTCCACCCTCATAGGGATAATCGCCCAGCGGCTGGTACGTATACTGTGTCCGCACTGTAAAACCTCCTATACACCCAGTGACGAGGATATACGCTATTTCGACCTTCCCCACGACATTTCGCTTTTCGGGCCGAAAGGGTGCGACAAATGCGGAGGCACCGGCTATATAGGGCGACGTGCCATCGGAGAGATCATCGTCGTGGATGAAGCGTTTGCCGCCCGGATCAAAAGCGGTGCGGACGAGCAGAGCCTCAAGCGATACCTTCTTGAACATACAGACTTCAGGCCGATGTTTACAGAGCTTCGCAGAATGGTTATAGAGGGCGAAACCAGCATTCCCGAAGCGGTCCGTATAGGGGTCAAGAGTATATGACCTTCCGCTATAAGGGGTATGACCGCTCCGGCAAACGCGTAAAAGGGGTCATAGAGGCGGCTGGCATCGAGGATGCGAAAGAGCAGCTCAGGCATATAGGAGTTTTGGCCGAAAGCGTCAAAGCCCGTCAAAACCTCTTCACAAGCGAGCTTCCTCCATCCCTCACCGCCGCGCTGGGGCGAAACCTCAGCCTCTACCTCAAAGCCGGAATCTCTCTGCCGAGAGGACTGCACCTGGTTGCGGAAAACTACTCAACACGCTCGAAACAGCACCGCTTTTTGGAGGAGGTGGCGAGACTGATAGAGAGCGGCGGCTCCTTCTACGACGCGCTTGCCGCCCAGAGCGTCTACAGGGTGCCGCCCTTTTTTCTGCAGACGGTAAAGGTAGCGCAAAAGAGCGGGAATCTCGAGATGGTGCTTCTTGAGCTCTCCGACTATGTGCAGGAGCAGGAGCGGATAAAAAGAGATGTCGTAAAAGCCTTCATCTACCCCACTTTCATACTTCTCATAGCGGTCGCCATGATAAACTTCATGCTTACGACGATCATTCCAAAGATCGTCGATATGTTCGAGGCGACAAAGAGCGAACTGCCTACTTCTACGAAAGTGACGCTGGCTCTGTCGCACTTTTTCCAGGCATATTCGTGGGCGATGCTGATAGCCGCCGCCATGATTGCGGCACTTCTGGCTCTTTCGTGGAAAAAGAGCGAACGCTTCGGCTATATTATGGACAAAACGCTTCTTAAAATCCCGCTTTTCGGCAATATGATCACAGCGATGGAACTCGGGCGTTTCGGCCGCGTAATGGCCCTGCTGCTTCAAAGCGGAGTACCCTTCGCACAGGCTCTCAACTATGCGGCCCAGACTGTCGGAAACCGTTATCTTCGCAAACTTTTCGCTAAAATAGCGACACAGATCGTAGAGGGTAAAAGCTTCACACAGGCAGTACGCGAAAACGTAAAAAAAGGAGAGATTCCGAACGATTTCATAAACGCCGTAGCGCTGGGAGAAAAGAGCTCGCATCTCGCATTCTCCCTAAAGAGTCTCTCCGAACTCTATGCAGAGCAGAACCGTGACAGAATAGAGGTGATGCTGGCACTCCTAGAGCCTATACTTATGCTGCTCATCGGCGGAATCATCGGCTTTTTGGTCATATCGATGCTGCTGCCGATATTCTCCATAAGTCTCGGGGAGTAGCGCTGCCTCCGCCTGCGGCTTAAAATATGGATGTTTCTTCAAAAGAGTGCTAAAATTCAGTCAAAGATTTTAAAAGGAAAAGTATGACCTCTAAAAGTTCCAAAAACTACAAACAGACTGCCAACTCAAGAAAAGCCTTCTCGCTGCTCGAGCTGATGATAGTCATCATCATTCTCGGGCTTCTGAGCGCCCTGGTTCTGCCCAACCTCATAGGCAAAGCAGAAAGCGCGAAGCGGAAACTGGTCTGCATTCAGATGAAGAA
>WGAW01000002.1 GCA_015494675.1 Hydrogenimonas sp.
ACATTCAGTTCGTCGATCACCGCTTTGTCGATTGTAAAAGTGGAGCGTATCTTTTGCATCTTCCGCCTTTTATATGAATAATCGTATGAACAATTATATCATATCTACTCGCTCTTCTCGGCCATCTTTTCAACTTCCTGCAAAAATCTCTCTACCAGCTCGTTTTCGGGCAGTTTCGCGACTACCTCTCCTTTTACCATGATCAGCCCGCTCCCCTTACCGTAGGCTATGGCTACATCGGCGCTTTTGGCCTCTCCTATGGCGTTTACAACGCACCCCATAACCGAGACGTTGAGAGGCTTTTTGATATGTTTGGTCTTCTCCTCCACCTCCGCCACGGCCTTGACGAGATCCGCCTCTATTCGCCCGCATGTCGGGCACGATATGATGTTTAGCCCCTCTTTTGCCACGCCGCTGTCTTTGAGTATGGCTCTGGCCACCTCTATCTCTTTTTCGAGCTCTCCGGTAATCGAGACCCTCATCGTGTCACCTATTCCCTCGAGCAGCAGAGTTCCCAGCCCTATCGCACTCTTTATCGTGGCGTGAAATACGGTTCCCGCTTCGGTTACTCCAAGGTGAAAAGGGTACTCCACCATCGGTCTAAGCGTTCTGTATGCCTCTACGGTGCGCTCTACATCGCTCGCTTTCATCGAGACTTTTATGTTCGTAAAACCGAGATCTTCGAGAAACTTTATGTTGTAAAGCGCAGACTCGACCATCCCTTTCGCCGTCTGGCCGTAGCGCTCCTCGAACCGCTTCTCCAAAGAGCCGCAGTTGACCCCTATGCGTATCGGGATATTGCGCTCCGTACACGCTTTTACGACCTCTTTTACGCGCTCTTTTTCACCTATGTTTCCCGGGTTTATGCGTATACAGTCGACCGATTCGGCCGCTATCAGCGCAAGGCGGTAGTTGAAGTGTATGTCGGCTACAAGCGGCAAAGAGGTGCGCTCTCGTATCTCTTTCAGAGCATTGGCATCCTCATAGTCCGGTACGGCGACCCTGACTATATCGGCTCCCGCGAAATGGAGGCGGTTTATCTGCTCCACTGTAGCCTCGACGTCCGCCGTGCGCGAATATGTCATCGACTGCACCGAAATCGGCGCATCGCCGCCGACCGCAACACTGCCGACATGAATCTGTTTTGTAGGATAGCGTTTAATCATAAAAGGATTATATCGAATATTCAGGCAAAATCGACCGGGTCCATATCCACCTCGAAACTGCCGTCATCGACCGCCTTTACAATTCGTAAAAGATCGCCGCGGTTTTGACTTCTAAGCAGAATATTGAAGCGGAATCTTCCTGCGATTTTCTCGACCGGCGCTCTGCCTGCACCGACGATTTCAACCCTGTCGAACTGCTCGATGGCGCTTTTGACTTTAAATACCTCAGCCTCCCCTTTTTTCTCATCTTTCGAAGCAAAAAGGAGCCTGCACAGATGCATCGAAGGGGGGTATAGCCCCTCTCTGAAAAGCAGCTCCTCTCTCAGGAACTTCTCATAATCGCCTATATACTCCCCGAAAAACTCGGGCTGATTCGTCTGCACCATCACAGTCGCTTCCCTTGCACGACCGGCACGACCGGCGATCTGAACGAAGAGCGAAAGAGCCCTCTCTCGTGCCCTGTAGTCGGGAAGTGCGAGAATATAGTCGAGCCCGAGTATTATCGCAAGCGTAATATCGGGGTAGTCGTGCCCTTTTGCCAGCATCTGCGTACCCACCAGTATATCGGTCTGCTTTTTTGAAAACCTCTCCAGCGCTTTTTGCAGCTTGCTTGCGGTGGTAATTGTATCTTTGTCGAACTGCTGAATCTCGAGATCGGGAAACTCCTCGCCGAGCAGCTCCACAGCTTCGGCCGTACCCATTCTGTCGCTTCGTATGATCGATCCGCATTTGGGGCAGCTTTGGGGAATCTTTTCTGTGTAACCGCAGTAGTGGCACCGCACCGCTCTCAGGTTTCTGTGCAGGCTCATCCCTACCGAGCAGAAGGGGCACTCCACCGTATAGCCGCAGTTGTCGCAGTAGAGATATTTGAAGTTCGCTCTTGTGGGAAGAAACAGAAGCACCTGACCGCCTGCACCTGTATGCTCCCTTATCGCCCCCATCATACCCGGCGTCAAAGAGCAGCCGCCCTTTTCAAAAACAAACCTCTTTTTCGTTTTGATGTAGGGGTCTTTGATCCGTACCACAGGCTGTCTGCTAAAGGTGGCAGCACTCGGGGTCGCACTTCCCAAAACCACTCTCGCGCCCAGCTTTTTCCCCATAAAAAGCGCAAGGTCCCTTGCATGGTAGCGCGGTCGGTTATGCGCTTTGTAGCTGTCGTCGTGCTCCTCATCCACAACTATAAGGCC
>WGAW01000003.1 GCA_015494675.1 Hydrogenimonas sp.
TCCGGAGCGGCCACAACATAACAGCCGTCATAAAGAATATGGCAAAAGACGGTCGCTACTACTGGGTATTTACCCACTTCGAGATAATCCGTGACATAAATACGAAAGAGATAAAAGGGTACAGGGCATACAGAAAGATGGTCTCTCCCCATATAAAAAAGGTGCTTGACCCTCTCTACAAAAGATTGACCGAAATCGAAAAAGAGGGCGGGATGGAAGCGAGTGAAAAGGCCCTGAACGAGTTTTTACGCGAAGGCGGCGACCATATTACCCTCGACAATCTTATGGAAGAGATTCACAGGTTCTACTGACAGGTTGATTTAAGAATGGCTGCACTCTTCTGCTTTTCGAGCCAGTCGAACAGTCTGTCGAAAGGCTCGTTGGCCCTCAATGTAGAGCTGTCGCCTACCAGAATGAGTTTGCTTTTGGCACGCGTCATGGCCACATTGAGACGGCGGCTATCTTTTACGAAACCTATCTCTTTGGCGAGGTTGGAGCGGACGAAGGAGATAACGACAACCTCCTTCTCCCTCCCCTGAAAGCCGTCTACGCTCTTGACTTCGCACTCGACTCTCCTCTTCTCGAGCATACGGCGTATCAGCTTCACCTGTGAGAGATAGGGGGTTATGACCCCTATCTCACCGGCCGCCACTCCGCACTCGATTAAACTCTCCACCGTCTGTACGACCAGTTCGGCCTCAGCCGCATTTTTAAAAGAGGTCGAGCCCGGCTGCAGCGATTCGTCCGCGTCGATTTCGGAGGTGTCCGCAAATACAACGGGTTTTTTTGGATCGAGCAGCTTCCTATAAAAAGGCGAATCGGGCAGACGCTTTAGCTCGAGCATTCGATCGGCGCACGATCTGTCGGCTTCAAGAAGCCCCTCATACATAAGAGAGTTCGGAAAATCCATTATCGTCTCGTTCATCCTGTACTGCACCCCGAGCATTTTGGAAGGTACTCCATCCGTCAGCATCAGTCTCTCGAAAAGCGAGTGTTTCAGAACATCGAGGCCGCTCACAACCGTAGGGGGCAGCTGCTTGTGGTCGCCGGCCAAAACCGCCTTCGGTGCGCGCATCAACGGCAGAAGCGTCGAGGGCTCCATCTGCTGGCTCGCCTCGTCTATGACGGCGATATCGAAGCGGATCCCATCCAGTGCCTCGGAGCCTACCATGCCGTTTGTAGAGAGAACCACATCCGCTTCCGATACGATTTTGCGTACCATCGACTCTTCGATACGCCTGATCTTCTCAAAAATGGTCTGCAGCTTCTCGTCTTCGGCTATCCACGCCGCCATCGACCTGACGGTCGCGGCATCGACGCCGCGAAAACTTCTACCCGTTGCCGCGAGTGTTTTTACTCTCTCTTTCGACATTCCCCTAAGACGTGAAGGTGTCGGCTTGGAGTGTCTGTCTCTCGCCTCTATCCGTTCACGAATCCCCTCGGCGAGCTTTTTTATCTTCAGACTCTGAGGGTCGCTCTCCATGCGGCTGAAGAGAGTGTAGCGCTCGAGCCCCTCCCCGACCCTTGCCGGGTGTCCTATGCGGACCAGGTCGAGCCCCTCGACGGCTGCCAGTTTTCTGAGCATGTTGTCTACCGCCACATTCGAATCCGCGGTGGCAAGGACCCTCTCCCCCCTCCTGACGGCCTCCGTTATAACTTCGGTTACGGTCGTCGTTTTCCCGGTACCCGGAGGTCCGTGGACAAGTACGATCTCGTTTTCCCCCGCTGCGAGATTCACCGCCTCGATCTGATCCGCGTTCAACACGCTATTTGAAATTTCCGCTTCCTGTATATCGGGCCCGGATGGTCTCTTAAGCCCGAGTATGATATCTCTTTGTATAGAGAACGGAGCTTCGATATGTCTCATCTTTTCGAGGTTGCTCTCCATTCTCTTGAAGGTGATATCGTTGACATAGAGGTCGATCCTGATACCGTCGCCTTTTACCCACGAAGGAGGTTTTTGCGAAAATGCAACCTCTATATAGTTTTTCGCGACGGCCATAACGGTCGCGGTAAGATCGCTTTTAAGGGGCTCTCCGCGGCTGATCAGTACGATATCGCCGCTTCCTATCTGCGTCTCGATTTTCTCGTCACGGCTAAAACGTACTATAAAAAGGTCGAACTTCATCCCCGTAGTGCGGCCTCTGAGCCCGAGAACGGCCCTGCCGTACAGCTCCCTTTCACGACCGCTCATCGAGCCTATTTCACGAATCTGCGCATCCATCTCGGCCCTGCGTTCCACACCCAGAAGAGCACGATACTCCTCTATATAGTCGTGGATCTTCTTAATTCTATGCTCGAGTTCACGGCTCGGCACCATCTCTTTGGGAAGTTTGAAAAAGCTCTTTTTCGTAGGGATATAGAGGACGAACCCGTCCGCCTCGTAGACTCTCGCTATGTTTGAGGGTTTTATCCTGTAACGCCTGAGTTGCAGGGAGCGGGCCCGCTCGTCGAGACGGGCCGGGAGTATGAAAGGCAGCGCGCTTTTTCGGGCCATCAGTGGGTCGGAATCGGTACCGGCGCGCTGTAGTTCATTTCGGCAGGCTTCGACTCACGGTAGGTGGGCACAACGCTCTGTTGCGGAGCGGAGGTTCTGTTCTCTTCTGCAGGTACGGCGGGAGCGGAGGGCTCGACTCCGGTCGCGGGAGCGGTCACATTCTTCTCCTCGGCCGCCGGAGCGGTCCTACTCTTTTCAGCGCACTCGGCTTTGGCTTTCTGAAGCTCCTCTTTCAGGTCTTCCATATCGAACTCCATATCGTCGAGTCTATCCTGCAGAGCCATAACGGGTTTGACGTTTACGCCATAGTCGTACACCAGCTCTCCGCCGTCTTTTCCCTGCTTCAGAAGCACAGCTATGAAGATCAGCAGAAAAGCTATGAAAACATTTCTCGCCCACGCCCTGCGGATGGCCATAGCTCCGGCTTTAAGAAGCAGCAGAACCGGTACGGCGTATACGAGGTAGGTTCCAAGCAGCTTGTGAGACTTCAGCTCATCTTTGGCCTCCGGAGTTAGGAGCGAAAAGGCGTGGGATCCGTCGGCTTTTCCGGTAAAGAACGCTCCCGCATATACTATGACGGCCAGCGTAAGCAGAAAAAGAGATGTAACACTCACTGCCGGCCTCTTCGCTTTAAGATTTATCAGTTCGATGAGCAGTACGATAATCGGAATCGCCACCACAAAGTGTACAAATATCGGATGTACCAGAAGCGGCACGTCAAACGGCAGTTTTACAGGTATGTCGATAGCGGGCAGATTCATGAAAACTCCTTATTTCCGGCAAATTACAGCTCCGAAGTATTATAGAGAAGATTATACACCATTTTCTATGTACCGAAGCTGTAGACCCTCGTCGGTCATGACGAACCCCTGAATCGTCACCTTCCCTTCATGCACAAGCTTGTGGTGGTGTTTGCAAAGCGGGATCAGGTTATATTTGTGATTTTGATGAAAATGGCCTATTCTGCCCGACTCGTCCGACTCCGCCTGCGGTGCGATATGGTGCACCTCCTCCACAGCGGCCCCGCATAGAGCGCAGCTGCTGAGATAGAGCTCTTTGTTGTATCGGCTCCTCTTTCTCTTTTTGAGCCTCTTGAGTGTCCCTTCAGTATCGGCAAGAGACTCTCTTACCGCATAGGCGGTATCCAGAAAACGTCTATCCATATGCAGAGACTTGGCGAACTCCAGACCGTAGAGGGTGCTTCCCGAGCCGGGCATCAGCTTGCGGTTGTAGACAAGGGTATCCCTCGCTTCGTCGTATTCGACACCAAGATGTAGAAAAACGACCCCCTCAAGGTCGGTAACGGTCTTGAGCTCCGTCAGTTTGTGCAGGTGTGTAGCGACGATAAAAAGAGAGTTCAACTCGTGCAGCCTCTTCAGGGTACTCGCCACTATCGCCAGTGCCGACTCGGTCTCCGTTCCGTGGCTTATCTCGTCTCCGAGCACCAGCGATGTGCCGGATGCGCGGTTGAATATGTTTTTGAGCTCCATCATCTCTATCGCGAAAGTGCTGAGCCCTTTGTAGAGATTGTCTTTACTGACGATCCTCGTAAAGAGTTTCTCGAAAAGATGAAACCTCATCGAGGCGGCAGGTACGAAGAAGCCGGCCTGGGCCATGATCACCGCCATACCGACACTCTTCATCAAAGAGCTCTTTCCGCTCGAATTTATGCCGTAGAGCAGCACCCCTTTAACCGGCCTGTTGCCGCTCGCACTCAGCGTGACGTGATCGTGATCGGTAGACTCGGGGATATCCCCCATCAGCAGGTCGTTTGGAATATATATCCCGTTCTCTTCTCGCGACTCTATCAGAGGGTGGCGAAGTCCTATGAACTCTATCGTCTGCTCCTCCTCCCTCTTTTCTATTATCTCCGGTCTTACATAGTTGTACTTAAGCGCGGCTTTCGCCGTAGCGATGGCGACATCGAACCGCCCTACGAACGATATGATATGCTCGAGAAGCTGCGAATACCTCTTCTCCAGCAGTTCCAGCGACTCTTCGTAGCTCTGCTTTGTCAGCGCTACTATACGGGCCCGGTTGGCCATGACCCTTCTGGATATATCGTCTATCAGGTCAGATGTTATCTTTACACTGTTTTTCAGCTTTTTGTAGTTGAAGTCGCGCAGGAAGTAGTGGTTTCCGTCGAGCAGAAGAAAGCTCTCCATAAGCTCTTTCTCTATCATTCCGAAGCGTGTGCGTGTGACATTTAGATGGTACCCTTCGCTTTCGAGCCA
>WGAW01000004.1 GCA_015494675.1 Hydrogenimonas sp.
CCTCATAAAACCGTACACAACGGAACAAAAGGGGTTTTCGAACTGATAAAAGGGAATCCTCTCGATTTTGCGAAACTCAAAGCCGCATTCGAAGAGATGGAGCACGGCAGCGATATGGTCTTCGAGGTTCTCGACAGGGTTCTGCGCGAAAAGGACGGTGCCGACTCAGCCGAGAGCTGAAAAGATGTCGGCCGTATCTATTCTGTAAAAGCTCCTCAGCTCATTGTATAGGTCTGGAAAGTGCTTTTTTAAAGAGACCGGGCACTGAAAAAAGCGTTCACTCAAAACCGCGAAGAACTCCGCCTCGCTCTCTGACGCGTATTCGCCTATAAAACGGTACTCACCCCAGTCACGCCCTTTCGCCGCCTTTTCGAGGAGTTCATCGAAGTGCCTGGAAAATATATCGCTCCATCGGCTGCGCTCTCTGCCCTCCAGCGGCGGCATCCCTTCTACGTAGTACTCATCGAAGTCGAGCAGATGCGCCAGCTCGTGCACTATTACATTGCCGCAGCCGTGATGAAAAGCCTCGTGCTTCGCCTCGCTCCATGCCAGAAGAATAGTTCCCGGGGTCGACTCCCCTTCCAGAAGGCTCTCACCTTCGCTCAATACTCCTCTATTTTCGTGAACACCTTTGACAACCACATCGTGCGGGTAGATCAAAACGGTGTCGAGATCTTCGAAAGGCTCGGCGACCTCATAACCCATAACCATCAATGAAGCGAAAAAAGAGACGACAGCCTTCATCTCCTCCGTAACTTCGCACTTTACGCAGATAAACTCCTTGCTCATCGCGAAATAGAGCATTTTCGGTCGCAGGCTCTCTTTCGCTTCGCGGCTTAAAAGGTTGAAGTGCGGAATCTTTCGCAGCGTATTGAGCCACTCGGGCGGAAACTCCGCTGTACGGAGCTTTTTGTAAAGGCTCATACGCCTGTAGTAGAGCAGAGCCTGCCATGTCAGAAAGATTGCAAGCAGCAGGAAAAAGAGCTGCATCAGAAACAGATAGTAGTTCAAGATTGCGTCGCTTCCAGAAGATACTGTTTGACAGATTCGTAATCCCCTCTGAAAACCACCCTATCGGAGCGCTTTTTGATCTGGTAGTCGTACATAGGGTCGTAATACTCTCTCAGCAGATACTCCACCCACCCCATATGGCCGGATGCATCGCCGCTTGTTAACTGCTCTTTGAAAGCTTCGTCGAGCATCTTTCGCACCATTTTGTGTCTAACCCCACCGAGCCTGCGCTCTATGCGGTCCATCGCGGATGCCACGGCGTCCCTCCACGCTCTCAGGTCGTCGGCTCCACCCATTTTCAGATACTCTCTCTGCGCATCTACTACATACTCTCTCCAGGTAATCCCGACTCTCTCTTGCATAGGTGTCTCGAGTATCACGAGCGGAGCCCTCTCGAGGCTCTCATAGAGCGGCCGGGGCAGATAGAGACGTCCCACGTTTTTCCCCTCATCCTCGAAAACGAGTCTGCAGCCGTACCTATCGCTCATGTTTATAAGCTCGTAAGCGAGATCGTTTTCGAAAGTTATCTGGGTCGGCTGGGGAGTGATTTTACGCCCGAAAGCGGAACCGCGATGGTTGGCCAACCCTTCAAGGTCGATAGAGGCCTCTATTTCCGACAGCAGCATGGTCTTTCCCGATCCCGTGCGTCCTCCGAGCGAAACAGGGGCAAGCAGAGCGGAAATTCTCTCTATCTCATCGATCAGAAACCTTCTGAAAGCCTTGTATCCGCCCCTGAGCCTCGGAATCTCACAACCGGCTTCGGCGATCCAGCGTTGAGCGATCTGCGAACGCTGGCCGCCCCTGAAACAGTAGAGCAGAGCGTCGGGGTGCTCCCTTATGAAGTCGCACCAGGCCTCTACGCGGCTCTCTTTTACGGCGCCTGAAACCAGCTCATGCCCCAGTTTCACCGCTTCGGCGTTTCCTCTCTCTTTGTAGCGAATCCCTACCAGCCGCCTCTCTTCGTCGTTCATCAAAGGAAGGTTTACCGCCCCCCTGAACGCGCCCTTCTCAAACTCTACGGGTGCGCGCACGTCTATCAGAGGCAGGTGCTTTTTGACTATAAGGTCGAAGTCGTCGAAAAGTTCGCCCAACTACACCACCTCTATCAGCCGTGTACCGCTTTCGGTCGTGTATCCTATGGGTTCGAGGTTTAGCCCGTAACTTTCGGCGATCTTTTCGAACTCTTTTTCGCCCCCTTTTTTGACGATCACCAGCAGGCCGCCGGAAGTCTGAGCATCGCACAATATTTCACGCTGCTGTTGCGACATATCGGAGATTTTATCTCCGTAGCTCTTGAAGTTTTTTACGGCTCCGCCCGGAATGCAGCCCATCTGCCTGTACTTCTCCACATTCGGCAGAAGAGGCACCTTCTCAAACTCCACCACGGCACTTATGCCGCTCCCTTCGCAAATCTCGCAGAGGTGGCCGAGCAGTCCGAAACCGGTCACGTCGGTCATCGCCTTGACCGAATCGAGCTCCGCAAATTCAGCACCCGCTCTGTTTAGAGCGGTCATCGCTTCGATTGCCGGATCGATATCGCCCGGTTCGATCTTCTTTCGCTTCTGCGCCGTGGAGAGTATGCCGATTCCTAAAGGCTTTGTAAGATAGATGTAAGATCCGGGTTCGGCCGTATCGTTTCGCATAAGGTTGCTGTTTTTCACCCGTCCGGTGACAGCGAGGCCGAAAATAGGCTCCGGTGAATCTATGGAGTGGCCGCCCGCAAGCGGAATTGCAGCCTCTTCGCAGACCGCCCTGCCCCCTTCTATAACCTCTCTTCCGACTTCGGGCGGAAGTTTGTCTATGGGCCATCCGAATATGGAGATCGCCATCAACGGTCTGCCGCCCATCGCGTAGATATCGCTCAGAGCGTTCGTGGCGGCGATCTTTCCGAACGTAAACGGATCGTCTACTATCGGCATGAAAAAATCTGTTGTCGATAGCACCGAAGTGCCGTCGCCCAGATCGAAAGCGGCGGCATCGTCTCTGCTGTCGTTGCCTACGAGCAGATTCGGATAACGCTTCGCCGGTTTGGCGCTTTTTAGTATCTCTTCGAGCAGCATCGGCGAAATTTTGCATCCGCACCCGGCACCGTGGCTGTATTCGGTAAGTTTTATATTTTCCATCCCTCTTCACTCCTCATGTTACTGCGGCTCGTAAAAAAGCCTCTTCAAGCGTCATCAAAAGATAACTGGTGTATACTACTGCTTCGTGACATTTTAATGACAGTTCCCGTTGTGTAAAATTTTTTGCCATACCGACGAAATTATAACACCAATAACGGAGATTTTACCGAATGTCGGAAAAACTCTTTAAAGCCTCTTTCGCAACCATGGTTATCTTCCTTTTTCTCTCCCGGCTCTTTGCAGACGAGAGCATAGAGAACCTCATAGATTCCTATGCGAAAAGAGCCGACCTATCCGAACGGACAAAGAGGGAGAGCGACGGCTACCTGATAGTCTTTACTCGGCAGGATCTCGACAGAATGCAGATAAGATCGCTCCGGGAGATCATAGAAAAGATACCTTTCATCCGCTACAACGAAAGCAGGCTCGGACTTTCGGCATCCTTTTATGCTCCCTATCAGCCCGATCCTCCCGCCGGCATGAGAGTATATATAAACGATCGAATCCTCTATACACCGCTCTTCGGTAACGCTCTCAAGCTCTTCGGGCAACTCGACATGGGATACATCGACCATGTAGAGGTCTATTACGGCATTCCGTCGCAGACTCTCGGAATAGACGGCGCCGTCATCGTTATCAAGATGTATACGAAAGATCCCGAAAGGGAGAACACATCTCTTACCGGTGCGGTCGCGGGGAGCTACGGTTCCTCGGAGCTCTACGGATATACCGCCTCAAAAGATGAAGAGGGGTCGGAGCTCATCTATATAGACTACAGAAACATGCACCGAAAAGAGATCAGCTACAAAAGCGGCGGGCTCTCCAGGGACAGAGAGAGCACAAACTTCTACTCCCAGATCGAGAGGGGCCGCCACCGTTTCGAAATTCAAGCCATCGGAGGAAGGCTCGACACCTTTTTCGGGCAAAGCCCGCACCTTGATCCGCTCGATCCGCACATCTCTTTTTGTTATCTGTTCGGGGGGTGGAGATACGAAGACCCCGAAAACGGGATAGAGTCGTTTCTGCACCTAACCAGAAATTCGAGCACGCACTACGACGCGTCCAAAACTCTGCTCGGCATCTACCCATCTGCTCAGGGAGCGATTCCTTTCAGCTCTTCCAGGCTGAAAATCGTACAGTACCATGCCGAAACCGAGTTCAAAAAGAGCTTCATTTTCGACGGAGCGGAGAGCTCTTTTGGAGTGCAGGCGAAAACGGGCAGATTCAGATTCAAAGAGGCCTATCTGGATGAAAAACCCTACAGTATGCCTTCACGCTTCAATCGTCAGACCGCGCTCTCGCTCTTTGCGCAGGGGAGCTACCTGATCGACGACGGCAGAATCGTGGTCGGTTCCATAAAGGGCGACCGATATCTCATGGATGACGATATGAGAGACTACTCACTACTCTCCGGCCGACTCGGCTATATCTACAACAGCGACAGGTGGGTATCGAAAAGTTTCGTCTTTTACGGCAGTTTCGCTCCCGAGGCAAAGAGCCTCTTCGAAAACCGCTACCTCTATAAAGAGAGCGCCCCGGGGGCCGAGCGCTCTTTGATACTCTCGACAAAGGTGACGTACAGAGAGCGAAAACATGAAACTTCCCTGCTTGCGGCACGCTACATAAAAAAAGATGCCCTCCACTTCAGCGGCAGAGGCTACTACAACTTCGAAGACGATATAGTGATCGACTGCCTTCTGTATGAGTATATCTACTCACTTCCCGGTGCAGGACACTTCAAAGCTGATATCTGGACCAATCTTCAGCAGCCGCACAACTCACTGCCCAACCGCAATACATACGGGGCGATAGCCGACTACAGTCGCTCCATGGGGCGCTTCGATCTGAACACCGCTCTTGTCTACACATACGGACCCGGACTCAAACCCGGTTGGGATCTCGAGGGGACGGTTACCTACCGGCCGTCGCGAAGAGTATCGCTGTTTGTAAAAGGTTCCAACATACTGGGCAAAGCCCTAAAGAGCAACTATTACGGAATCGATCCGATCACAGAAGAAGTGACGCGCGCAAACGGTATCGATGTCATAGATAGGCGAGTATGGGTCGGAGTGGAGTACCAGTTTTGAAAAGTGCGGCCCTGATTTTTATTCTCCTGACACTCTCTTTTGCGGAAAGCCCCGACTCCGTAAAAGCGAAGATAATCGGTAAAGTGGCCACATCTCTTCTCGATGTAGGCGTAGTCTTCATCTATACGGACGATCCGGCATACGAGAATATATTCGAAAAAGAGGAGAATCTGATCGAGACCAAGTCGTGCAGAGATGCCGATATGGTACTATCGAGCAGGCTCGAAGAGTACAGATCGACATGCCCCTCTACCGCCCAGAGACTCTACTTTGCGACAAGCTACAGCGACTATATGAAAAACAGAGATGCCGCCGTAGGCGCATTTTTTTGGCAGAAGGGGCGGCCCAATCTTATTTTGAGTGCAAAAAAGCTCAAAGAGCTCAAGATCAGACTCCCTTCGGAGTTCGACAATTACATAGAGTAGATAGAAGCAGAGGGAGAAAAAAATGCAGATTCCGGGCTATAAAGAGTTGGAAATAAGTGATATCGTATGTGACTACAACGGCACGATAGCAAAAGACGGCATCCTGCTGTCCGAAGCGGCCGAGTTGATGGCGGCGTTAGCGGGCAGGTACAGGGTCCATATCGTAACGGCGGACACTTTCGGCAGTGTAGCCAAGCAGATCGAAGGGCTCGATGTTTCGCTTAAAGTTCTGACATCTTCGGACCATACCGCGGAGAAGAGAAAATATGTAGAAGAGATCGGAGCGCACAGATGCGCCGCGATAGGAAACGGAAACAACGATCTGCAGATGCTGCGCGTCGCTGCCCTCTCCATAGCCGTCATAGGGGACGAAGGGTGCTCCGTCGAGACCCTAATGAGTGCAAATATCGTATGCAGAAGCGGGACGGAGGCGCTCTCACTCTTTGCGATACCCAAACGGCTCATTGCGACACTGAGAAAATAGAGCCCCGAAAAAGGAGCCCGAACCTGTTTGCGGCCTCTAAGAGAGAAGATCCCTGATGGCGCCGTTTCCGTGAGTCAGAATCTCCGGATTCTGAATTCCGTACATTTTGTAGATCGTGGCTGCTACGCTGAATACCTGAAAATGGTATGAGGCGTTGGAGTTTCCAAAGTTTTTGGGCTGCGTAAAGAGCCTGCCCGCCGATCCAATTATCTGCGTCTCCCCCACGATTCCGAGCCTGTTCATATAGTCTCTGCCGCCGATCCAGTAGACGTTCTGGTTATTGCCGTGGTCCCATCCGTCCGAGTTGTTGTAGCTGACGTTACGGCCAAACTCCCCGAATATCACGATATTTATATTCGTCTTTCCGGCAGCCTTCATGTGAGCCACGGCAGCCTCGACAGCCTCCATAAGCATATTCATTCTCCGTGGGTATCTCTCGAGCGCGTTGGAGTGGTCGTCCCATCCGCCCAGACCCGGGCTACCCATGCTTACAACTTTCGTATGCTCGTTATGAATAAGCAGGTTCATGGCGAGCTTCATACGATCGGCGAAAGTGTTGTTCTGCGGATACTCCACACCTTCGGGCAGCTCTATATCGTGGATACGGTCGGCGAACTCTTCGAGTATTACCCGCCTCTCGAACACTTCACGTATCTTTCCGGAGGGGTTGTACTTCTGGGCGATAGTGTCGAAATAGTCCCCGACCGTGGCGTTAATCTCCCTGTTCAGAACACGGCGGCTCAACCATCCGCCGCGCTTGTAGGGGTTGTTGGAACCTGTCCCGAACGCCACCGGCTTCAAGAAGGCCGCGAGGTTAAGATCGTCTTCGCTGAAAAATGTAGACTCTCCCTCCATCGTGACGAACGGAATGCTCTTTCCTATGTCATCCGTTCCAGCCGGCTCCCCTATTGCACCCTTGTTGTACAATACGGCCGCCAGATTGGCCACTATCCCCGCGCCTCCGGCAATATCTCTTCCTCTCTGCGCCTGCGATGTACACTCGCCGTGCGCTTTGTTGTCATCTACGGTACGGTAACATGTTCTAAAAAGATTCATATCGCCGGACGAGATGAGCTCTTCCATGATATCTCCGCCGGCCTGCCGCCAGAGAGTGTTGGGAGTGGCCGTAAATTGGTCGAGCGGGTAGCGATTCTGGCTCTTTTCGTCTATCTCATCGAGATTCGTCAGGTTCCCGGCAAGCTCCGACGGCCCCCCGTAGAGATAGACTATTATCGTCTGCGGATTGTTCTTCTCGTATACCGAAGTATCGAAATCGATGCTGCCGTAGTCGAGATCGGCACCTTTTAGCGAAAAGGGGAGTGCCGACGCGACACCCAGCGCTCCGATTCCTTTTAGAAAACCTCTCCTGTCTATGTGGGTATCCCTAAATAGATCTCTCTTCATCTTCACTCTCCTCACTTCACTGCTTCAAATTCGTATACGCTGCTCACCCTGGAGAGGTAGTCGAGTACGATATTGCAGAAGTAGCCTCTCTCTTTCAGATCGTCTTCCGGCTTGCTGTTGCCGTAAAGATCGTACCATCCGAAATTTCTGAATCTATCGCCGTCGTAGCGGTCTCTGTCTATCAGGCTGGTAAGAAACTCCATCTCCTCATCTTTTGGCTCCCTGCCGACGACCGGAACGAAGAGCCTCTCTACTATATACTCCGCCCTCTTCTGTTCGTTTCTCTTCCACTCATCCCTGTCGTCGAGCTCCGTATCGCTGAAGAGCTCGGCCGGCATCGAAGCGAACATCTCCTCGAGCGGCCATCCGTCATCCGAGGACTCGAAGGTAGAGTTCCTCTCGTAATTCGTCATCACGTTTTCACGGATGGTCTTGTGAAACCATGCGAAAGATTGAGAGTCGAGCGGCACCTCCACTTTCCTTCCGAGCTTGTAGCGCATACTCGCCTGGTGCATGTTGTCGAGATTTCTGGCTATATAGTAGAACGAACGCAGATGGGGCCGCCACCCTATTGCCTTCGCCACAGGCAGAAATGACTCTTCGAACGATCTCGGTTTTACGGATTCGAGTAGATAGGCTTTCGAGTAGACTATCTGCTTAAGCAGACCGGTCCAAGAGGTGGGGTTGCTCTCTACAAGTTTCTGAACGATCCTCCTCTTTTTCGCGACACCGAAGTCGGGAAAGTAGATATCCACGAGCCTGCCGCAGACCGTCGGAAGAAAATCGGGATGTCTCACCACCCCGCTGTAGAAGTCGGTCGCGTCGACTATCTCCATGTTGGGAAAGAGGTTCGTTATGGGCTGCGTGTTGACGTCGAGCGTCATTACGAGTGTATTCGAATCGGGATCGAGTTTCAGGTTTTTCAGCGCTTTGGCCGCAAGCGGAACGTGAGCGTCGTTGAAATCTTTCAGAAATATCTCCATCATCTCGCGACCGTTATCTTCCGGGCTACGGAATCTTCGCCAGTTCTCGTCGCTCATCATATGCAAAAATGTCGACCATCTCAAACTGAGCCCCTGGTCGAAACTCATAACGAGAGAGCTGTATACGTTGATCGCGTCTACGTCGTATACGGTATCTAGCTCGTATGCCGGGGAGAAGAGTATCGTCTGTGTAAGTACGTAAGCCGCCCATCTGTTCATATAGGCGCTCCCCGGCTCCATGTGGTAGAGGCGTGCGAGCATCCCGGCAAGCAGCTTGCCGCTGCCGTAGCCGTAATCTTCATATCTGCCGACGCTCTCTTCGAGCCGGTTTATCTCTTCGCTCGTACTCGGGCGGTCGAACATGGCCCGTGTCTTTGAGATGAAGGAGCCGGAGTTCACGCTTCTGTTCAGATCGTCGAAGCCGGTACCGTAGTAGAGTGTACCGTATAGCTTTACGGCCACTTTGAACTTCTGCTCTTTCGTTAGAGCGTTGAAATCGGCATCGCTAAGCGGTTCGAGTCTGTAGCCGCTGTAGGGGAGCGGCTTCGCGTCGACCTCTATGCCGTATACTCTGACTCCGGTAGTCTCATCTGAACCGGTCGAACCGGAACCGCCGCAACCTACAGCCGTAAGCGTAACAGTCGCCAAAACGGCGTACTTGAAAAAAGAGAGCACCCTCATCCTGCATCCTTCAAAAAACTTTCAGATTGCCGTAAAGCCTAATCTATATAATAGGAAATTATAGAGTAGAGCCGTTAACGGGAATCCAACATAATGTCAACGGATGTTAACGAGATCGACCATGCTCCTCTATATCCTCTATCTCCCATGCAAGCTCTCTTTTGTCTATCCTGTGCTTCCCTTTTTCAAAGATATTCTCCTCCAGCTTCTCTACGGCCGACTTTACGAGATCGCTCTTTTTGACGTACGGCAAAAGGAGTTCGAGTAGCTCCCTGTCGCTTTTGGCCCTCAGAATCTTTCTGGCGGTCCCGACTTCTCTCTTTTCTCTTGGAACAACAGATCCCCAAAG
>WGAW01000005.1 GCA_015494675.1 Hydrogenimonas sp.
AATAGACAGAAACGCGAAGCAGATATTCGAAAGCTGCTTTCTGTGTACGAACTGCGTGGATGTATGCCCCAACGATCTGCCGACGGATATGGTGATAGAGGAGGTGCGCAAAGAGATAGCCGACAAATACGGCATCGCATGGTTCAAGAGGTTATTCTTCTTTCTTCTGAGACACCGAAAGATTATGGATATCGCCAGCAAACTCGGTTATGTCTTTAAAACGTGCGCCGTAAAGAGCGACGAGAAGAGAGGGGGGCTTATACCGCGCTTCGACCTTCCCATCATAAAAAAGGACCGCCTTCTGCCCTCCATGGCGAGCACCAGTGTGCTCAACTCATATAAAGAGAGTCTCGATCACGGTGGGAAAGGGCGTGTGGCGATCTTCATAGGGTGCCTTGCAAACTACAACTACACCGGTATCGGCCACTCTCTCGTAAAGATACTCAAAAGGCTCGAAATAGACGTTTTTTTCGCCAAAGAGCAGAAGTGCTGTGCGGCACCTGCATACTTTACCGGAGATTTTAGAACGGTAGAGGTGCTGGCAAAGAGCAATATAGAGTATTTCGAGAGCTTCATAGACGATGTGGACGCCATAATAGTCCCGGAAGCCACATGCTCGGCGATGATAAAACACGACTGGGCCCTCTTTTTCGAAAACAGGGGAATGCAGGAGTGGGCCGAGCGCGCGAAAAAGCTCAACGAAAAGATATTTATGGCTACCGAATGGCTGGCCAACAATACGGAACTTTCGTCTATGCTTGAAAGAAGCGGTGTCGTGAGCGATCTGCTGGTAACATACCACGATCCGTGCCATGCAAGGAAGGTTCAGGGAATCTACAAAGAGCCGAGGGAGCTAATAGGCCGCAGCTACAGGATGAGAGAGATGAGCGACCCCAACAGGTGCTGCGGTTTCGGGGGCGTTACGATGCAGACCGAAAAGTTCCATCTCGCGGAAGCGGCCGGCAAGCCCAAAGCGGCGATGATAAACGAAACGGGGGCCGACATAGTGGCTGCGGAGTGCAGCGCATGCAGGATGCAGATAGGCAATTCGCTCTATCAGGCCGACTCCAAAGCCGTTTTCAAAAACCCCATCGAGCTGATTGCCGATGCACTGGAGAAACAAGATGCGTAAACTGCTGTTTTCACTGATTTTCGGAACACTCTTTTTTGCCGGCTGTGCCGGAACATCAGGTCCCGTAGGGCACCCGGTGCAGTGTAGCGACAAATTCTACGGAGTCAAATGGCGGCTTGTCATGATAGACAACGACACCGTCTCTTTAAGGAAGGCCCCTTTTATACGATTTTCCAAAGAGGGCGGAGTGGGAGGCTTTGGCGGCTGCAACAGCTTTTTCGGTGAAGCTTCGGTTACGCAGACCGCTATAAGCTTCAATAAGATCGGCTCTACAAGACGCTTCTGCAGCGGCATGAGAGGTGAAACGGAGCGCAGATTCTTCGCCGTTTTGAGAGGAGTCAAGTGGTGGCAGTTCGACGAAGATGAAGACCTGGTGATCTTCGACGACGAGCACAGACTTGTGTTCGAAAAAAGCGGCGAGTGATGGGGTACTGGAACCACATATATGACCATTTCGATCCGATCGCGTTTACTATCGGTCCGTTCAAGGTACACTGGTACGGCATTATGTATGTGCTTGCGCTCCTTACCGCGCTTTATGCCGCTAAACTCTACGTAAAAAAGGACCGCTACCCGATAGACGATAAAACACTCGAGAGCTTCTTCATATATGTCGAGATAGGCGTCATTCTTGGAGCCAGGCTCGGCTACATCCTCTTCTACGACCCGCATACGGGCTACTATCTCACACACCCGTGGCAGATATTCAATCCGTTTCACGGCGGTACGTTTACCGGTATCAGCGGTATGAGCTACCACGGGGCCGTCATAGGTTTCGTTATAGCCACCTGGATCTTCGTAAAGCGTACAAAGACCTCTTTTTGGATGTGGATGGATCTGGTCGCTTTGAGCGTACCGGTGGGGTACGTTTTCGGGCGTATCGGAAACTTTCTGAACCAGGAGCTTGTAGGGCGAGCAACCGATGTGTCTTGGGGAATATATGTAAACGGTACGCTTCGCCACCCTTCCCAGCTATACGAAGCCTTTCTGGAAGGGGTTCTTGTTGCGATCATCCTCTTTTTCTACAGAAAGAGGCAACGCTTCGAAGGGGAGCTTATAGCGCTCTATGCGATCCTTTACGGTACGGCACGCTTTATAGCCGAGTTTTGGCGTGAGCCCGATATTCAGCTCGGCTATATCTGCTGCGGATGGGTAACTATGGGGCAACTCCTTTCGCTTGCCATGACGGCGGCCGGGGTTGCGGGCTACGTTTTGCTCTCAAAACGGGCTAAGGCTGTTTCGTCAAAACCTTTATGATATGCTCGAGGTTATCTTTGTCCATATAGCCGGGGATGATCTTTACGGCGCTCGCGTGTTTGTCGAAGATGACTGAAAAGGGTATCCCGCCCGTCCAGCCGGCACGCTGTCCGATATAGGAGACGAAGTCGTAGTTTTTATTCGACTCGTATATCGGATAGTTGAAATGGAATCGCTTTTCGAGTCTGGAGCGCTCACCGAGGGTCATCGGCTCCTGGACGTGAATCGCTACTACCTGAAACTCTTTTCCGTACCTCTTCTGGAGCGCTACGAGATGCGGTATCTCTTTCATGCACCATTTGCAGTGCTTGCCGAAAAAGTTAAGCAGAACGACTTTGCCCTTGTACTCTTCGAACTCGACTCCGTTTTTTGTCTCTTTTACATGCAGTGTCGGCGCGCCGTTCCCTTTGAGCGTGAACGTAATCGGCTCCTGTGCCATAAGGGGCTCAAACGAGAAAGCGGCCATGACTGCAAGTGGCATAAAGAGGCTTTTTAGCAATCTCTTTGCTCTTACGGGCCGGGTACGGATCATGTGTGAAATTTTCATTCTTCTTCCTTTAAAGTGGTTTGTAACTGGTCGTATAGTTTGAGTATAGCGATAAATAGTGTAGTGATTGCGGGTCCGATTATCATCCCCCAGAATCCGAATGTGGCGAGCCCCGCGATTATGGAGAAAAATACGAGAATCTCGTTGAGGGCGTTGGTCTCTTTGAGCAGCTTGTAGTCGATCTCTTTTATGATCATCGGCTTTATGAAGGTGTCCGCGATGATCGAGATCACTACGATCGAATAGAGTGCCACTATGATGGCGGCCGAGGCCCCCTGCGTACTCCATAGATAGAGCGATACGGGCACCCACATCAAAGCTCCGCCGATGACCGGAACGAGCGATGCGAAACCGTAGAGGATTCCAAGCAGTACGGCGTCGAGTCCGAAAAACATCACAACCGCCCCGAAGAGGGCCCCTTCGAAGATCGCCGTTACCAGTATGGAGAAAAAGACGACACCCATCGAGTTCGAGAGCTCGTTGAAAAGGAGCTGTGTCTGCGCGGTATCGAGCGGCAGGATGCGCTTTATGAAACGGCCTATCGGTTCGCCGTAGAGGTATGCGAAAAAGTAGAATATCAAGATGAGGACCATATCTTTGAAAAAGGCCGCACTGTGGGCCGCCAGTGTTCCCAAAAGAGCTCCCGCCTCTTTGAGGTAGCCGTTTATATGCTCTTCGCTGAATATTTCGGCTATCGCACTGTGGATCGCCTGCGGGTCGAGTTGAAGCTTTTCGAGCCATTCGGCGGGCAGCGAGACAGACTGCAGGAATGTCGCGATTTTGTGAAGATGCTCCGTTATGGCATGGGTGTCGATGTTTGCGACAAGTATGGCGGCGGCGTTTATAAGATAGACAAGCGGGGCGAAAAACATAAGGCCCAGAAGCATCGTCATGATCGCGCTTGTTTTCCACCTCTGGTTGAAGCTCTTCTCTATTTTCCGGGAGATACCGAGTGTCGCGAACATCAGGAGTACGGCTATGGCTATCGCCTGCAGAAACGGCTTGTAGACCAGGTAGACGAAGTAGCCCGAAATTATGAGTAGCAGGACTATAAAGTGTTGCGGTCTCAAAGAAGGGTGCCTTGCGAGTTGGGTGAGAGTCTGAAGTGTTCGTAGGTTTTGGGTGTCGCTATACGTCCGCGCGCAGTCCTCTCGATGTAGCCGTTCGCCAGGAGGTAGGGCTCTATGACATCCTCTATCGTCCCTTCGTCTTCGCTCAGGGCGGCGCCTATGGTGCTGAGTCCCAAGGGCTTACCTTTGGCCTCCACCAGAAGCCTTAGAAGCTTTATGTCGAGCTCGTCGAAACCCTCTTCGTTCACGCCGAGCTCGTCGAGTGCGAACTTCGTGCGCTCGAGGTGAATACGACCTTCGTTCTCGACTTCTGCGAAATCGCGCACACGGCGAAGCAGCCTGAGCGCGATTCGCGGGGTACCCCTGCTGCGGCGTGCGATCTCCAGGGCCGCGTCGGCATCGCACGGCTTTTCCAGTTTCGAGGCGGCCTGCTGCACTATGGCCGCCAGCTCTTTAGAGAGGTAAAACTGCATCCTGAAGTGCATTCCGAAACGCTCCCTGAGCGGGTTGGAGATCATTCCGGCGCGCGTCGTGGCGCCGATTAGCGTGAATCTGGGGAGATCGAGCTTTATCGTCTGGGCGGCCGGGCCGCTGCCTATGATGATGTCGAGCCTGTAATCCTCCATCGCCGGGTAGAGGATCTCCTCTATCGCCGGGGAGAGGCGGTGGATCTCGTCTATGAAGAGGATATCCCCCTCTTCGAGGTTTGTCAAAATGGCGGCAAGGTCGCCGCTCTTCTCTATCATAGGGGCGGCCGTGACTTTTATGGCGCTCTCCATTTCGGAGGCTATCAGGTATGCGAGAGTTGTCTTTCCAAGGCCCGGAGGTCCGAAAAAGAGAACATGGTCGAGCGCTTCGGAGCGCTTTTTGCTAGCCTCTATGAAGACACGCAGGTTCCTCTTTATCTTCTCCTGCCCGATGTACTCGTCCCACCTGCTCGGCCTGAGACCGGCCTCGTAGCTGTTTTCGTAGTCGAACTTCTCTATCTCGACCATTCTCTCCATTTAATTTTGCCTCCGGCAAATACGATACGCCGGCAAAGCCGCCGCATCTACCCTGATGTTGTGTCCGCTTGTAGGTTTGCAGCTGTTTTTCATCTTCTCACTTATAGCAGTGCTCTTCGGCAGGGAACCTGCCCTCTCGTACATCTTCGGCAAACCTCTTCACGGCCTCTTTAACAAGGGAGGCTCCCTCCATGTAGCGTTTTACGAATTTCGGTTTGAACTCTTCGAAAAAGCCAAGCATGTCTGACCATACGAGTACCTGCCCGTCCGTCTGTGCGCCCGCACCTATGCCTATGACCGGAACGGAAGTCTCCTCTGTCACCATCGCGGCGAGTTCGGGCGTGACACCCTCTATTACCAGGGCGAACGCGCCGGCTTTCTCTATGGCCGCCGCATCTTCGAGTACGGTGCGAAAGCTCTCTTCGTCGCGTCCTTTGACTTTGTAGCCCCCTTCGGAGCGTACCGACTGCGGCAGAAGCCCTACATGGCCCATGACGGCAATGCCGTTGTCGACGAGGTGGGCGACCAGATCGGCCCTTTTGGCTCCTCCCTCTATCTTTACGGCGTCGGCTCTTGTGCGGCGAAACACCTCTACGGCGTTGGCGAGCGCCTCATCTTTCGTGTTGGTACTACCAAACGGCATGTCGCAGACTACGAAAGCTTGCGGTGCGCCGTTGCATACGGCTTCGGTGTGATAGATCATC
>WGAW01000006.1 GCA_015494675.1 Hydrogenimonas sp.
AGAAACATAGATATAGACGACGCGATGCTGGCAGACCCGCGATGCAAAGTGCTGGAGCAGGTCAGAAACGGTGTGGCTGTCAGGATGGCGGCGTTGAAAAAACTGATTCTCGCGAATGGATAGACTCTCGGCCCTCGCAAAAGAGGGCAGACCCTTTCTCTTCGTCATCTCCTACGACAAGAGCGAAATTTTCGCCGAACCTCTGGACCGGCTTCCGCCCGATATTCGGGTATCGTTCAAAAAGAGGGCCAAGGCCGGGTACCCGCCCCCGCGGATGAGAAAACACCCTGTACCATACTCGAAATACCACGACGCTTTCAAAAAGGTGATAGAGCAGATAGAGGCGGGCAATACATATCTTCTGAACCTGACATTCCCTACTCCGATAGAGATCGATTTGAGTCTGGAGCAGATCTACGAGCGGGCGAACGCCCCCTTCAAGCTACTTTTCAAAAACCGCTTCGTCTGCTTCTCTCCAGAGCCCTTCGTAACGATCGAAAACGACACCATCAGTACGTTTCCGATGAAAGGGACTATAGACGCCTCCATACCCGATGCCGCCCAAAAGATCATGGCCGACGAGAAGGAGATGGCCGAGCATGTGATGGTGGTCGACCTGCTCAGAAACGACCTGGGCATAGTCGCCGAGAGGGTGAGGGTCAAAAAGTTTCGATATATAGACACTATAGTGACGGCCGACAAGAAGCTGCTTCAAGTAAGTTCTCACATAGAGGCGAAGCTAAAAAGCGACTGGCCCTCACGGCTCGGCGGCATCATCGATTCGCTGCTTCCGGCAGGCTCCATCACCGGCACGCCCAAAAAGAGGACCTGTGAAATCATAGAGTCGGTCGAATCGCACGAAAGAGGTTTTTTTACCGGAGTATTCGGAGTCTTCGACGGCAGGAGTCTATGGAGTGCCGTGATGATCCGCTACATCGAACGGACCCCGCAGGGGCTACTTTACAAAAGCGGCGGCGGAATAACTATAGATAGCGACCCGGAGTCTGAGTATCGGGAGCTCATAGACAAAGTATATTTCCCGCTTTGATAGAAAATATTTTGCAAAAATTCAATCGCTATCCGGCGTATTGAATGCCCTATCTCCGGCATCTCCGAGGCCCGGAACGATATAGGCGTCTCTGTTTAGATGAGGATCTATCTGAGCTATATGGATCGAAACCCCCGGAAATGCCGCAGCCACTCTCTCAACCCCCTCTTTGGCGCCTATGACATTGAGCGAAACGATAGCATCGGGACCTCGCTCCCCTATAAGCGTCAGAGCATCGTGTAGCGAGCCGCCGGTGGCGACCATGGGGTCTACTACTATTACCGTCTTTCCCTTCAGATCGGGAATTCTGTCGTAGTAGAGACGGCTCTCGTGCGTCCGCTCGTCGCGTTTCATGGCCAAAAAACCGCTCTCCGCATCCGTAAGCACCTCCAAGACACCCTCCTGCATCGGCAGACCCGCGCGCAGGATGGATACGCATACGACCCTGCTCTCGTCCACGAACTCTCCTACGAATCCCCCCTGCCATGTCACTATCTTCCGCTCCGCCAAAGGGAGGCTCTCTGCCGCTTCGGCCAGAAGCAGCTTCGCCAGCTCTTTGAGCCCGTGCCGAAAAGCCATGGCATTACATTGTGCGTCCCTAAGAGTGTTTACGAGGTGTTTTGCCAGCGGTGAGCCGCTCTGGTTTATCATCGCTCTCTCCTTCTATAAGATCTTTTTCGTCATCGCGCATATATTCGGGCTGAAGCACTACGCCGGTTATACCGAAACGCTCCTTAAGCAACTTTTCGACCTCTTCTATCCTTCCGGTAACCTCTTCGAGGGTGAGATTCCTCCTGAAATCGAGATGCGCTTGTAAAAATACATCTCTGTCGCCCAGACGCCAGAGATGTATCCGGTGAATATTCTCTATGTCGGCTATTTTGCAAACCTCTTCGGCTATTTTGTCGATATCCACACCTTTTGGCGCAAACTCCATCAATATAGCTGTAGATTCCCTTATCAAAGAGAGGGAAGCGTAGATCAGATATAGCGCTATCAGTATGGAGATCAGAGGATCCACCCAGTAAACTTGCCAAAAATGGATCGCCGCACCGCCTGCTACGACGGCAACCGATGTGAGAGTGTCTCCAAGCAGATGCAGATATGCGGCCTTTATGTTCATGCTACCTTCCGCTTCAGCTTCGAGCAGCCATATACTGCCGCCGTTTACGACCACTCCCAGCATTCCCAGAGCCATGACCCATGACGATACCACCGGCTGGGGGTGGTAAAGCCTCATGAGAGATTCATAGATAAGATATACACCTATGCCTGCGAGTACGGAAGAGTTGAACAGAGCCGCTATGATCTCCGCGCGCTTGTAACCGAAAGTGCCGGACCTTGTAGCCTTTTTGGCCGAGATCTTCTGTGCGAAGTAACTGATGGTGAGGGCCGAAACATCGCTGAAGTTGTGCAGTGCGTCACTTAAAAGCGCCAGCGAGCCGG
>WGAW01000007.1 GCA_015494675.1 Hydrogenimonas sp.
CGGGCGTTTCTTCCCGTACCGCGGCGCACTACGTCGCGCAGCATATCGACCATCAGGTATGCCTGCGGTTTGGGGTAGACCTCTTTGCTTTCGGGCTCGAAACGTCTCAACAGAGTGCCGCGGTCGTCGTATATTTCGGTTACAAGCCTCGGTTCGTGCAGCACCCCCATGTCGGCAAATACCGTATAGAGCTTTGCCACCTGTATCGGCGAAAGTGCAAGGTTCCCTAGCGCTATAGAGAGGTTGTAGGGCAGATCTTTTATTCCGAACGGCTCCAGTTTTTTGTGCAGCGTCATGATCCCTATCTCGTTTACCAGGTTTATCGTAGCGAGGTTTCTGGAGTGTACGAGCGCCTCTCTGAGAGTGATGATGCCCTTGTAGTTCTTTTCGTAGTTTTTGGGCTGCCAGAGCTTTTCGGTGTCACCCTCTTCGAAGCGGTAAGTTCGTGCGATATCGGGAATCTTGCTTACCGGGTTGTAACCCAGGTTGAGCGCCGTTTCATAAATGAACGGCTTGAAAGCCGAACCGGGCTGGCGCCTCGAAGATATCGCCCTGTTGAAAGCGCTCGTTGTGTAATCTACGCCTCCGAGCATCGCCAGTACATCACCGCTCCTGCCGTCGAGCACCACCATGGCGCCGTTGAATGTCTGTGATACATTGTAGTCGTTTCCATGGCGCTTCCAGTAGGCTTCGTAACCGTATTTCAGAGCTTTTCTCGCCATCTGCTGGTACTCCAGATCCACCGCCACGTTTATCCTGTAGCCTCCGCGTTTTATGTCGGGGTAGGCCGGCATAAGCCTGTTGATTACGGCATCCACAACATATGGGGCCCTGTTTTGCGTCAGGGTATCATCATAGACTTTCGGTGCCTCCTTTACGGCGCTCATATATGTCGCTTCGTCTATCCAGCCCAGGGTACGCATACGCTCCAGTACGCGGTTTGCACGTGCCATCGCATTCGCGTAGTGACGGGTCGGGTCATAGGCGCTCGGAGCTTTCGGCAGTCCGACAAGCACAGCGATCTCTTTAAGGGATAGCTCGTCGAGATCTTTATGGAAGTAGCCGAGTGCCGCCGTTCTTATGCCGTAGTATCCGTGGCCGAAAAAGATGGCGTTCAGGTATCGCTCGAGGATCTGCTCCTTGGTAAGCTCCTGCTCCAGCTTTATCGAGAGCAGCGCCTCCTTTATCTTTCTTTCGATCTTCTTTTCACGCGTAAGGAGCGTCGATTTCACCAGCTGCTGCGTCAGCGTAGAGGCTCCCTCCACCAGCTTTCTTGCCTTTATATCTTTTATTATCGCCCTGAAGATCGCCTCCGGGTTTACGCCGTGATGCTCGAAAAACATCGTATCCTCTATGGCTACGAGCGCTTCGATCACCCGACCGGGAATTTCGTTGTAGGGCACATAGAGACGGTGCTGTTTCTCGAAGACATTGGCAACCAGCTTTTCGTTTCTGTCGAAAATCTGCGTAGTTTTCGGCGGATTGTACTCGACCAGCGGACGCACCTCATGGCCGATTTCGAAATAGAGGTAGACAAGATAGGCGGCGAGTGCGACCGCAGCCAATACCCCCAGCCTGACACTCCAACGAAAAAGAGATTTCATCTTCTAAACTCCCGGTTTGCAAAATTGGCCGCTATAAGCGCCCTTGTGTATTCAGATTTCGGATGGACAGTGACACTTTTCATATCTCCGCTCTCCACGACCCGCCCATCTTTTATGACCGTTATGCGCTCACAAAGCTTCCGGGCCGTCGATATGTCGTGCGTAACAAATAGCATCTTGAAGCCGTATAGCTCCTGCAGCTGCAGCAGAAGCTCCACCACAGTTTCACGCAGCTGCGCATCCAGAGCCGTGGTCGGCTCGTCGAGCAGAAGCAGTCTGGGCTCAGTGGCCAGAGCCATCGCTATGACGATTCGCTGAAGCTGCCCGCCCGAGAGCTCCGGTACGAAACGATCCAGCAGGGCGGCCTCGAGCCCCACGCGCTCCATCATCTCCGCCGCCCGCTCCTCGTAGAGTATCCACTGGTCTTTTATCTTCGTAAGCGGTGAAAGTGCGGTAAAGGGGTTTTGCGGAACATACGCAAGAGTCCTGCCGCGCAGAAGCTCGAAGTCGCTCTCACACTCCATCTGCGCTCTGAAACCCGCCGGAAGCATCCCCAAAAGGGCCTTCAGCGTCAAACTCTTGCCGCTTCCGCTCTCACCCACCAGCGCCAGCGAGCTCTCTATCGAAAAAGATATGTTCACATACTCTCTTTTACTGTCCGCTATCTTGAGCGAACGGCAGACAAACTCACCCATTCAGAAGCTCTTCCATCTTCTCAAAGAGTCTTCGATACTTTTTAGGCTTCACGGAGGTTCGCAAGATTATGCGCAGTATCGGGCTCTTTACCGTGGGGGGCCTGATGGCGCCCACTTCGAAACCCTCTTCGGCCAGCTCCTCTTTGAGCTGCATAGCCGTGGCTATATCGGGCATCGGCACGGGCACTATCATCCCCTGCGGCCTGCTCCCGGTATACTCCTCGGCCACACTCTTTAGCTTCCCTATCCTTTTTTTGAGGCTCTCCCTCTTTTTCATGATACGCCTGAAACCCTCGTGTGCCAAAGCCGTATCGAAGAGCGAGGGGGCGGTCGCATATATGAGCGGCTT
>WGAW01000008.1 GCA_015494675.1 Hydrogenimonas sp.
CCTCACAGCTTAAAGAGAAACTGGTAGCCAGCAACCGTGAAGTGGTAGCTACCAAAGAGAACATGACACATGCCCATCAAAGCCTCGGCGATGCGATAGGACTTATCGAGAGCACGATACGCCAAATAGAGAGCAATGCCGTAGTGGAGCATGAACTCGCGGAGAGGCTCAAACAGTTGAGCCAGGATGCCGAGCAGGTCAAAGAGGTTCTCACAGTCATAAGCGACATCGCAGACCAGACAAATCTTCTGGCACTGAACGCGGCGATAGAAGCTGCACGCGCTGGTGAGCACGGCAGAGGCTTTGCCGTCGTGGCGGATGAAGTGAGAAAGCTTGCGGAGCGTACGCAAAAGAGCCTTGCCGATATTAATGCGACCATAAACATAATAGTACAGGCCATTATGGACAGCAGCGGAGAAATGAACCGCAATATCGAAAATGTAAATCGCCTTACCGCGGAAGCCTCACAGGTTCAAAGTGAAATGGGTGAAGTATCTACAAATATGACAGAAGCTGTCGGAAGTGTGGAAAAAACAGCCGATGCGGTTGAGCAGGCGGCATCCATAATGGAAGCATTCATAGAAAAGATGTACGAGATAAAACGCCTCTCCGAAGTCAACAGAGACAGCATAGAGAAGAGCGACGAGAGCATAAAACATATCGGCAAACTGGCCGATGAAGTGCTTCAGCAGATCAGCCAGTTCAAAGTGTAGGGTCGCCCCCTACCTGCTCTCTATCGCCTCTATCACCTTATCGAGGTTTTTGGAGTAAGCGAAACAACTCTTGAAGTCGCAAGCCTGCCATATCTCGGTTGCAGCCGCACTCTTTAAGAGGAACGGATAGTCGATCTTCTCTATTTTCGATGAGTTTTTCAAAAGATTCTCTCTCGAGCTCTTTATGGCGACTACACCCTTTTCGAGCCTCAGATACGCCGTAAGCGCTTCGGGATAGGCATCCGGGGAGCTGTTTATTAGCGCACCGAAACCCTTGAGGCTCTCTCTCGCCATAACTTCGTCTTTAAAAGAGCTCTCGAGCACCGCCAGAGAGATTAGATTGTTGATCTGAACAGAGAGTGCAGACCTGTAGTAGCTGTCGCTGATATCCGCATAACTCTTCGGCTCTCCGTCACCGAGCAGCCATCTTCTGCCTCTGTAGAACTTCTTTTGAGCCTGCTCGGAAAACCTCTTCGCATCCTCGAGATAGCTCTTTTCAAGCGTCGCCCCGTAGGCGCTCAAAGCCGCATCGGCGAAAAAGGCGTAGTCCTCTAAAAGCCCATCCTGCGAAGGGGTTTTGCCGTATAGCACCTGATGAAAAAGGCTCCCGTCTTCTTTCGACATCAATCTTTTAAGTGCCCTGTATGAGCTTTTCGCCTCGTCGAGATAGGCGGCGTCCGTTTTCGAAGCCTCGAAAAGGGCTTTTATCATCATTGCGTTCCATGCCGTGATGATCTTTTTGTCGATAAACGGATAGCTCCTTCCCTCTCTCATCCTCTTTAAAACGGCAATTCCTCTTTTGAAGCTCTTCGGCTCCTTTGCCGAGACACGTCTTGCATGGGAGTATTCGGTATCGAAATTTCCATCTTCGGTAATATCGAGATATGCCAGAAACTCTTTCGCCTCTTTATCGTCGAAGCCATTTTTCAAAAGCGCTTTCAGAGCCTCATCGTACCTGTAGAGGAAATATCCGCCCTCCCCTTCGGCGCTGTCGGCATCGCTCGCGCTGAAATAGAGCCCCTCCGGGGTTCTGAATCTGCGGTCAATCTCTGCTATCGTATCTTTCACCACCTCCCGGTAGCGCTCTTTCGACGTCATCTTCCAGGCATCCACATATAGCGGAATCAGCTCGGCATTCGTATAGAGCATCTTTTCAAAATGGGGCATTCTCCACCGCCTGTCGACGCAGTATCGGAAAAAGGCCCCCTCTATCTGGTCATATAGGCCGCCTTTTTGCATACTGTCGAGCGTCTGAAGAGCCATCATCTTCGCCCGCTCATCTCCGGTTAGCCTGTATATATCGAATAGCAGAGCGATTCTCGAGCTTTCGGGAAACTTCGGGCGCTCTCCGAACCCTCCGTAGAGCTTGTCGTAATATCCCCAAATCCGCCGCAGCGCCTCTTTGGCAAGCTTGTCGCCTCCATGCAGCCTCTGCCTGGGCAGCTTTTGGGACTCCTGTGAAAGTTTCTCTATAGCCTCCGCCCTTTTCATAACGCTCTTTTTGTCCGAGGCGTAGAGTCTGCCGAGGGCGGGAATGAGCCTCTTCATACCCTTTACGCCGTATGAGTCTTCGGGCGGTATATAGGTGGCGGCGAAAAAGGGCTTGAGATCTTCGGTAAGAAAGACGGTGAGAGGCCACCCGCCTCCCCTTCTGTTGAGAATGGAGTAGATGCGCTGAAAGTGCCTGTCAAGATGCGGCATCCGCTCCCTGTCGACTTTTACGGAAACGAACCAGCGGTTGATAAGCTCGGCTATCTCTTCGTTTTCGAAAGACTCCTCCTCCATTACATGACACCAGTGGCAGGTGCTGTAGCCTATGGAGAGGAGTATAGGTTTGTGCTCCCTTTTGGCCTTCTCGAACGCCTCCTCCCCCCAAGGGTACCAATCTACCGGGTTGTGCGCATGCTGCTGAAGATATGGGGAGTCCTCGTCTATCAGGTGGTTCGTATATCTGTGCCCATCACCCCCGTACAGGAGAAGGGTCAAAAA
>WGAW01000009.1 GCA_015494675.1 Hydrogenimonas sp.
CCCCTCGACCGAAGCGGTATCGGCCGCCATCGGAGCGGCCATCTTCTGCAGGGTCCTGACTGCCGGACGGTTTCTGTCTCTGATGATCCACGGCTGAAAACGGATGGGCTGCAGGTACCTCTGCATGGGGCGGTAGTAGAGCAGCGCTTCGTCCGCTTCTATATCGACACCGCTTCTGTTCGTAAGGTACAGGTGCTTTGAGACCGCTATCTTCTTCGGCTCGGTAATGTCGGCTTCATAGCCTATATCGAAACCTATGAACCCCCCGGGCAGTGTAAGCTTGAGTTCGGAGCCGCACTTTTTAGAGAGGTGCAGCGGCTCGAGCGACGGGGCCATTTTGAAAAAGAGCTCTTTTCGCGCCTTCAAAAGCGCCTCGTCGGTCCGCTTTCTGCCCAGAAGCTCGGAATATCTCGCGGCAGCCGCTTCGGAGAGCTCAAGCAGGCTTTTCGAACTTCGCGGCTTGGCCTCTTCGATGAGTCTGTCGAGGTACTCCATCTGCCGTTTGGAGCGGGCGATATTTAGCTGCAGTGCCTCTATTTCGCTCTTGAGGCTGCACAGTCCGACGCTTTTGGGACACTCGGGCATAAAGGTGAGTGCAAGAGCGCTGTCGCCACACTCCGCTCCGCTCTTTTTCGGGGGGAAGCCTATGAATGTAGAAGAGGGGGTGAATCTGTAGATTGCCGCATCCCTGTAAACTTCGAGTGTGGATGCATATAGCGAAACGGCCGCAGAGGCGGCAACGAAGAGTAGTGTAGAGACTCTCATGAAAACTCCTTACTGCGCTCACTGCGCTGAAAGTGACGACTCCGCCCTCGTTAAACCCAAAATATGCATTAGCCAGCACACTATCTGCACCGATCATCGGCACATCTGACGTACTTTCTACTACATATTTTGGGTTTAACGAGGGCGAAAACTCCCCGGGATCGTGACGGATTTCGCGATCCTGCATACCTTGAAAAAGATTCTCTCAGTGCGCCCGACGCCGAGCGCACTGATTCCACCCGTACAGGTGTATCCCGCCTAATCGTCCGCCGGATTCGAATCCATTTGCTCCCATGCGCTTCCTTTTGCTTTAGATGGAGTAGTACATCGCCTCGGGATGATAGACCACTATCGCCGCCGTCGACTGCTCCGGGTGTATCTGGTAGGTTTCGCTCAGCTCGATACCGAAATCCTGCGGTTTGAGCAGGTTAAAAATAGGAGCGTTGAGCTCCAGATCGGGGCATGCCGGGTAGCCGGGTGAATATCTGGCCCCGGTGTATGCGCGCATCTGTACGTCTCTTAGAGTATTTCCCTCGTTTTCGGCTATTCCCAGATCGAGGCGGATCTGCTTGTGGGCTATTTCTGCAAGCGCTTCGGCAAGCTCCACTCCGAGCCCGTGGACGAGGTAGTACTCGTGAAACTTCCCCTCGTCGTAGAGCTTCCGCTCATACTCGCTTATCCTGCTTCCGGCACTCACCGTCGTAAACACGACCACGTCGTGCCTGTCGCGGTGGAAGTAGTCGGCAAGACATCTGTAGGGCTTTTTGGTCTGCCTCGGAAAGGTCATCTGCTCCCTCGCCCTTCCCATAACATACTCCAGCGGCTCCCTGTCGGCGTCCGCATCTTTGTGCCAACCCTCGCTCTCGTCGAATATAAGAAGTGTCGTATCGTCGCTTCTGCACGGGTAGTAGCCGTAGATTATGGTCGGCTCGAAGAGTTTTTCGTCCAGAAACTGCGCTTTGAGACGCTCGTATGCGGGCTTCACCACCTCGTCGAGCTGCTTTTGATACTCCTCTTTGCTCATCCCTTTGCTTCTGTAACCCCAGCGCGACTTGAAGAGTATGCGGTGGTTAAGCCACTCGAAAGCTATGGCCGGGTCGAAATCTTTCGAACCCATCACACGGCGCCCCCAAAAGGGGGGCACCGGCACCCGCACATCGCGCGAAGGCATCACTATCTCTTCGAATGGGGGTATGAGCACCTCCTTTTTCTCTTTCGGCACTTCTATATGCTCTTCATCGCTGTCGCTTCCGAGCCTCGTATCGAAGTTGCCCTCCTCTATCCGGCTCATCGCTATGACACCGTCGAAAGCGTCCCTGCAGTAGAATATCGGCCCGTCGTACTTCGTGCGGCAGTATTCGTCCACGAAACCCTTCGTCAAAGCCGCGCCGCCCATAAGAACGGGGATCTTCACACCCTGCCTCTTCATCTCTTCGAGGTTCTCCATCATCACCTGCGTGGATTTTACAAGCAGGCCGCTGAAACCTATGGCGTCGGCATTGTGCTCTTTCGCAGCCTTCAGAAACTGCTCCAGCTCCGCCTTGATCCCTATGTTTACGACCTTGAAGCCGTTGTTGGTCAAAATTATGTCTACAAGGTTCTTGCCCACATCGTGCACATCGCCCTTTACGGTGCCCAGCACCAGGGTCGTATCGCTCGTCTTCTCCTTTTTCGGAAGGTACGGGTTCAGATGGTCCACGGCGGCCTTCATCGTCTCGGCGCTTTGCAGGACGAAAGGTAGCTGCATCTGCCCGCTTCCGAAGAGCTCGCCCACCACCTTCATCGCCTC
>WGAW01000010.1 GCA_015494675.1 Hydrogenimonas sp.
CTCGCACCGATGTCGAACTCTCCGTAGAGCTCCACTCCCGCCGGAAGCGGCTCTACGTCTATATTCAGCGAATTCGAAGCTATGCGTCTCCACTCAAGACGCGCAAACATCGAGTTGAAAAAGTCGTCGTCGAAAAAGGGGTCGTTTTCAAACGGGCTCTGCATCCTAACCCTTCTTGCAAGTTTCGCTACCAGGGGGCCCAGTTTGAACTCTCCCGCTTTTTGGGCAAATATGAGGTAACGGTAGCTCTTGATGCGGTACGCTCCGCTGTCATATTCCCTCGCGTCACCTATCTGCTTGATCCAGAAGTTCGCGAACTCCGGTCTTTGCATCTGCACCTCGACATAGTTTTTACCCTTCGGGTAGCGAACCGTCACCTCCAGCTCGATCGGCTCACCCACATGCACCCTCTTCTTGTCCACTTTTATCGTGAACGAAATATCGGTGCTTCCGCCGGCCGAAGGAGACGGAGTCTCTTTCACCTCTATCTTGAGGGGTTTCGTCTTGTATACCTTGCCGTCGATCTTCACCTCGAAAGACGGTATCGTCACATCGTGCATAGGGGCGAAGGTGTAGCTTTTGGCGAAAGATCTGCTGACACTTCCGTTGATGATGGAGATGTTACTCTTTTGAGCCGTACCGAGTATGGGAAAACCGTCGACAGACTTCACGACCGGAAACTCTGCATCACTGCCCTCTGCAACGATCGTGAAAGTTACGGTATCTCCCTTGACCACACTGCTCTTGTCCACCTCCATATGCAAAGGGGCGGCACTCAGCCACAGCGGGATAAAAGCAAGAACCAAAATCTTACCAAGGAGTCTCTTCATTCTCTCCCCCTCTCTTCGTTTTTGTATCGAGCGGCAGCATCAGTGTCTGAATTTTGCGCCGGCTCAACTCTTTGTTCCATTTTCTGAGCTCCATATCGCTAATCGGCTCCTTTTTCGTTTCGGCTCTGCGCGTCTTTGCACTCTCTTTTCTCTTATCTTCACCCTTTTTGTCACCTTTTCGGCGCTCTTTTTCCGCCTTCCGCTTTTTCATATCACGACCGCCTTTTTTCTGCTCATTTTTCGAGCCGGCGCTATTGCGCTCTTTTTCACTCTTTTTCTCTCCATTTTTCCCGCTCTGCTTGCGATTTTGCCTCCTTTCGCCGGAGCCGCTCTTACTGTTTCGGTTCTTGCCGTTTTTCTGCGCGTTCTGTTTTGGCTCTTGACTCTTTTGACTCTTTTTCTCCTGCTGCTTCTGTTTCTGCTTCTGCTTAAGCTTTTTCAGCAGTTCGAGATTGAATCTGGTATCTTTGTCCTCTTTTATCTTGAGAGCCTCTTCGTAAGCCTTTATACCCTTATCTATCTCTCCGAGCTTCGCGTAGCAGTTGCCCATATTGTGCAGTTTCTCAAACTTCAGTTCGGATGAGTCGACGCTTTCGAACATCTTCAGCGCACCTTTGTAGTCTCCCGCCTTATAGAGCGCGTCCGCCGCGTTGAATCTGGCCTCGTCGCTCCCCTCTTTAGCTATCTTTTCGTAGAGTGAAGCCGCCTTTTTGTACTCACCCTTTTCATACGCCTCTTTCGCCTCTTTCAAGGTTACGAAATCGAGAACCCCCGCACTCAAAAAGATGGCCGTAAAAAGAAGTATGGCAACCTTTTTCACCATTTCGACGCTCCTTTTGCACCGAAAATGCCGGATCTTTTCAAACTTGCGGGAAGAGAGGAGAAGGCGACCAGAAAGAGCAGCAGCGCCGCAGCGAGCGGGTAGTAAAAAAGCTCCCTTTTGTTGCGTATGGTCCGCTCTTTCGTCTGCGACACACCCAGACGCCGCTCTATCTGCGACGCAAGCTCTCTCATATCCGACGAGTGAAGGGAGTAGGGCATATAGACACCGCCCGTAGCCTCCGCGAGCTCTCTAATAGAGGGGTTTAGGCGCGTTATCGCCACCTCGCCCCCGCTATCGCGCACCACCCTTCCATCTTCGAGTCTCATCACCCCTCCCTTTTTCGTACCGATGGCGTATATGAACACACTTATTCCATGCTCTTTGGCATACGATATCTCTTTTGAAAAATCCTTTTTGTCCCCTCCGTCGGTAAAGATCAAAAGAGCCTTTCTCTTTCGATCTTTGAGCAGATTCTCCGCCACCTGAAGCGGCGCGCCGATATCGGTACCCTTCGTAGATACATACCCTGTGCCCATATGGTCTACGAGGTACTTCAAAGAGTCATGGTCGGCCGTAAGCGGTGCCACCAGGAAAGCCCTGGAGCTGAACCCCACCACCGCTACGCGCGTATTTTTCAGACTGTCGAGCAGATCGTGAAACTTCCTCTTGGCCATCTCCAGGCGGTTCGGGTATATGTCGTCGGCCAGCATCGAGCGCGATATGTCGAAAGCGACGACCAGATCTCTCATCTTAGTTTCGATCTTTATCTCTCCCAGATCGATTACCGGGCGCGCCATAGCCGCGAGCATAAACGCCGCGGAGAGCAGAAGTATCGCTTTTCGCGCCCTTCGCCCCATTCCGCTGCCGCCTGCAACCATTTTCTTATATAGTTCCGGCGTAAACCGTTTTTTGAGCGAATCGACGTTTTTGGCGACAAAAAACCAGAGTAGAGGCAGAAAGAGAATTAATATTAAAAAATATGGATACTCGAAACTCATCTTCGCCTCCAAAGCACCAGCAGCAGCGTCAGAGTGAGCGCAGCCGCAAGCGGCCAGATATAGAAGTACTCCTTTTTGACATACCTATTCCCCTTGATTTCGCTCTTTTCGAGCCGATCGATCGTTCTGTATACCTCTTTGAGCCTCTGCACGCTGTCGGCATCGAAGTATCTGCCTCCCGTCTCTTTGGCAATCTTTTGTAGAACATAGGGGTTGAAGTCGCCCGGCTGTCCGACTCCAATCGTATATACCTTTATCCCGTACTTTTTCGCCGTATTTATAGCTACATCCAG
>WGAW01000011.1 GCA_015494675.1 Hydrogenimonas sp.
AAACGGCTCGATGAACTCTTTTCAATTATTGAAAAGGAGATCAAGTGAGTGTCGAAGAAGAGGTTAAAAAGGTCGTAGAATCGCACGGTGCCAAGCTTTATGATACTGAAGTGGTCAGCGAGGACGGCAGGACTATCTACAGAGTATATATCCTCAAAGACGGCGGTGTAGACCTGGACCTATGCGCCGATATAAGCCGTGACCTTTCACCGATGCTCGATGTCTACCCGCCGGTAAGCGGCCAGTACTACCTGGAGGTGAGCTCTCCGGGGGTTGAACGCACTCTCAAGAAGCCGGAACACTTCATAAACTCCGTAGGCAGCAAGGTCAGACTGAAACTGAGCAGCGGGGATGTCGTAAAGGGCAAGCTGCTCGGCTTTGAAGATGGCAAAGTTATTCTTAAAACTTCGGCCGGCAAAGAGGAGTTTCCTCTCACAGAGATAAGAAAAGCCCGCACCTATTTTGAATGGTAGCGCTTAAAGATCAGTTATATATGCGGCTGGCGCTCGAAGAGGCGTGGAAGTACCAGCTGCTTACCTATCCCAACCCCGCCGTCGGCGCAGCTGTCGTCGACTCTTCCGGTGCACTTTTGGGCCTCAATGCGCATAAAGAGGCAGGTTCGGCCCATGCCGAAGTACTTGCAATCAGGGATGCCTACAGCCTATTGGCGTCGGATACCGCTCTTTGTGACACGGAAGATTCCGCATTTTTACACAGGGAACTTCTGAAAAAAGCCAAAAATCTCTTTAACGGCTCTACTCTCTATGTAACACTCGAACCATGTTCCCACGAAGGAAAGACACCCGCCTGCAGCCGGCTTATAGCCGAACTGGGCTTCAAGCGCGTGGTGATCGGCACGCTCGACCCCAACGCTACGGCCTCCGGAGGCGCGAAGATGCTTCAAAAAGCCGGTATAGAGGTGAGTGTAGGGGTGCTGAAGGAGCGGTGCGAGGAGCTGATAGAGCCTTTCAGGAAGTGGATGGGCGGAAGGTTTCTCTTTTTCAAACTAGCGCAGACGCTCAACGGTGTCATAGACGGCGGCACCATAAGTTCCGAAGAGTCGCGAAGGTGGGTTCACGACGTAAGGGGCAAAATAGATACCCTTTTGATCGGTGGAGGTACCGTCAGGGCGGATCGCCCCCTGCTTGACGGCAGGCTGGCAGGTACAAAGGCTCCCGATGTAGCCGTTTTAACCGAAAAACCGGATACGATAGAGAGAGATATTCCGCTGTTCGGTGTAGAGGGTCGGAGTGTAGAGTTTGTGGACTACAGAGGCGTTTCGGATATGAAAGGGCTTGTTATGGCAGAGGGCGGAAGCGGAATGTTCGAAGCTCTGAAAAACGAGATGGACTGGATGGTTCTTTTCGTAGCCCCCTTCGTGAAAGCGGGGATGGGTTATAATGGCGCACAGAGTTTCGAACTGCTGCACCAAAGCAGCCGCGGCGGGGACGCTATATTATGGTTAAGGGCGAAAAATGGAAGATAAAGGTCTGAAGCAGGAGAAGATTGTCTCGATGTTCGACGAGATCGCATCGACTTATGATGTGACAAACCGCGTTTTGAGCATGGGAATCGACAAGTCGTGGCGCAAAAAGGGGTGCGACAAGACTTTCGAACTGCTCGACAGGAGCAAAGATCTCACCGTACTAGACGTCGCATGCGGCACGGGAGATATGCTGCAGTGGTGGAGAGACAGAGGCGAGGCGGCGGGTGCCGAGATTAAACGGTTTATAGGGGTGGACCCTTCCGAAGGGATGCTGAAAGTCGCCAAAGAGAAGGTCGACTATGCCGAATTCATCGTAGCGAAAGCGCAGCAGATGCCGATAGACGAGAATAGCGCCGATATACTATCCATCAGTTACGGCATACGAAACGTCGTCGACCGGCAGGAGGCGATAAACGAGTTCTACCGAGTCCTCAAACCGGGAGGCATGGTGGTCATTTTGGAGTTTACCAAGCGCGAAAACAGAGGGCTGAAGGGCAGAGTGGTAGATTTCTATATGCATAAAATTCTCCCGAGGCTCGGAGGAATTGTCAGCAGGAACTATGAAGCCTACCGTTACCTCCCCGACTCCATAGAGGGTTTCCTTACGACCGGGATGCTTCAGGAAGAGCTGGAGAATGCCGGGTTCCGGATGCAGTATACCGAATCGTTTTCGATGGGTATATCGACACTGCTGATAGCCAGAAAGTGATGCAGACTCTTACAGTTTCGCAGATCAACGAGCAGATAAAGTCGCTGCTCGAGTCTACGTTTATCCAGATACGTGTGGAAGGGGAGCTTTCACGCGTTACCTACCACAGCAGCGGACACATATACTTTTCGATTAAAGATGAAAAGAGCTCTCTTTCGTGCGTAATGTTCCGATCCAACGCGGCGAGACTGCGCTTCAGGCTCGAAGAGGGTCAGCATGTCGTACTCGGCGGTTCCATTACCGTATATGTGCCCCGCGGAAACTACCAGATGATGGTGCAAAGCGCCGAGCCGTACGGTGCCGGTGCGCTTGCGGTAGCTTTCGAGCAGTTGAAAAAGAGGCTGCAGGAGGAGGGGCTCTTCGCACCCGAGAGAAAGCGTCCGATACCGCGCACTATTCGCCATATAGCGGTGCTCACCTCCAAAACCGGTGCGGCGATACAGGATATGATACGTGTAGCCGGCAAGCGCTGGCCGCTGCTCAAAATCACCCTGGTAGATACGCTGGTGCAGGGGGCCGAAGCCGCCGAAGAGATAGCCCGCCATATCGCCTATGCCGACCGACTCGGAGCCGATGTGCTCATCGTAGGGCGCGGCGGCGGAAGTATCGAAGATCTCTGGGCGTTCAACGAAGAGGTGGTGGCGAGGGCGATAGCCGCGTGCAAAACCCCGGTGGTCTCCGCCGTCGGGCATGAAGTGGATACCCTTATCTCAGACTTCGTTGCAGATATGCGCGCACCTACCCCTTCCGCCGCAATGGAGCAGATACTCCCGGACCGTGTGGAGGTGCTCTATGCACTCGACGAGATGATGAACAGGATGTCACAGAGGATTCGTCAGATCACGGCGCTGAAAGAGGACAACTTCCGTCACCTGCTATCCAGACTCGAGCAGCTCGCCATCTCAAGGCGGATCGCTATGCGTCTGAAGGATGTGCAGATGTTAAGAGAGAGCCTCACTCTGCAGATGAGAAGAGTGCTCGACACAAAGTCGGCACATATCGAGCCGCTCGCTTCTCAGATATGTTCGGCTCAGAAGGCGGCTTTGAACAGAAAAGAGCAGACGGTTCGCTCGATGATGGAACAGATGGAGGCCCTCAATCCGCGCCATAAACTGAGACCCGGATATGTTCAGCTCGTAAAGGGTGGAAGGGCGGTCGGACTTGACAAGGTGAAGGCGGGAGAGCTCGTTGCGCTTCAGGACGGCCGTCTTAAAGCCGAGGCCAGAATAGAAGGAGTCGCTCCGATAG
>WGAW01000012.1 GCA_015494675.1 Hydrogenimonas sp.
AGTTGTTTGCATCCAAGACGGGGTTGACTTGGCTTCGACAGGAGCAGGCGATTTCCGGCTGCATGCCGATTTGGACATATCGTTAAACTGTCCGCAATGCAATAAACGCAAACAACACAGATTACCGCCCCGCTTACGCCGTAGCGTAAGTTTAACCCTTATTGGGGCTGCTCTCTCCGCCGACGCCATATAGGCGGATTTTGAGAGTATCACACCTTTATGGCTATATCTGCAGGGTGCCTCGCCTGCAGACGAATCTTAGAGGCTCGCACGGCGCAGCTTTGGACATTGCGCGAAGCCGTGTCAAACACAGCAATGTCGTCTAAGCATGTAGACGCCGGAAGTTGCTTGTTTCTGGACAGGGGTTCGATTCCCCTCAACTCCACCAGAGTCTATCTTTTCAGAATAATTATTGATTGTGGAAATAAGTGCTATAGTATTGTAAACTGCATATATCGGCTATAACGACCTCTATTTCTGCTGTGCACCCTTTAAACAAACCGTTAACACGTGCTTAACAGATCTTAATTACAATAGCAGCTATGAATTCAATTCTTCTACTTGAAGATGATCTTCTGCTAGCAGAGACAATAGAAGACTATCTTTCCGAATACCATTTTGAGATCGAAAAGTGCCATACATCAGCCGAGGTTCTAAAAAAGTGTTATGAGCGAAATTTCGATCTCTATCTTTTCGATATAAACGTACCGGGAATAGATGGGCTCAACCTTTTGAAACTTCTTCGTGAATCGGAAGATGATACTCCAGCCATTTTCATCACCTCCTACAGGGAGGTTGCCGCTTTGGAACGTGGTTTTGCCTATGGGTGTCACGACTATATCAAAAAACCTTTCGATCTCGACGAGATGAGAATACGCATAGAGGCAGTTATAGCCCGTAACCGGAAGATGAGCGAAAATATCGTGAAGTTCTCTCCTTTCATTTGGTACGACAGGGATTCGAGGGCCTTTTTTGAAAAGGGTGTTCCTCTTCAGGTTCCGATCAAGGTGATATACCTTATGGAACTGTTTCTCGAAAACCCGAATCAAATCGTCACGAGGGAGATGATAGTGCAAAAGCTTTGGAGTCCTATGGAAAACCCTAGTTTCGGCTCGATAAGGGTCTATATCACGAAACTGAAAAAGATTATCGGCAAAGAGAGAATTGCAAATCTAAAAGGTCTCGGTTATCGATTCATCATGAATTGATCTGATTGTCTGAAATTGGAAAAGCCGGCTATCTCCGGATCATTGGAGTTGTGCGGTTTTTCTCGAAGAGACTTCTATAGCTCAAATTGCCACGGTACCGGTAGCCAAAAAAGGAGGCGGCAACTTGTTACGTTTGATACGTCAACTACCAGCTTTCATTCTTCCTGTCATACTCCTGTCAGGTTGTACCGCCTATCGCCCGATTGATCCGAACATCTTGCCTCCGGCCGAAGATTTGACACTTCCAGAAGGCCCCGGTGTTTGGTGGCGTGCTTTCAATGATCCAAAGCTGGATCGGACTATACGGAGACTTTTTGAAAAGAACTTCGATTTAAAGGTCGCCGAAAGCCGCATCGTTCAAGCGAATATAGCAAGGCAAAAAGCAGATGCGCCAATGTATCCGTCACTGGATGCGGGTGTAGATATCAAACACTCCAACAGCTATTATGAAAACAGCAATACAGTTTCGGCTTCTTTAAGAGCCGGCTACGAGATAGATATATGGGGACGACTCGACGATCTGCGCGAGGCCTCGATCTATGATGAATACCGAAGCCGTTTCGACCGTCAGGCCATGACGGTCGCTATAACGGCCATGATGGTTAATGAGTGGTACGGCTTTGGATATACCAGAAGCTATATCCGATACCTTGAAAGAAAAATCGCACTTGCGAAAAAAGAGGTGGAGCTTCTTCGCCAGCGCTACCGCACCAGGCAGGCGGGTATTGTGGATCTTCTTTCGCAAGAGAGTGCGTTGAAGCAGATGGAATCGGAGCTGGAGAGTATGGAGCTACAGGAGCATGGTCACTGCAGTGCTATCGCTCTGCTGCTGGGAGAGAATGTAGAGAAGTTCTCTTGTGAAGGGCCCGAAACACTTCCGGATGTTGATGGCTTGAGTACACCGGTTATCGAGTCACGACATATTCTTGCCCGGCCCGATATAGCAGCGGCTTTTGCAACACTAAAAGCGCAGGACAGGCGTGCCGCCGCAGCGGTTTCGGCCCAGTACCCGAGGTTTTCCCTGAGTGCTTCGGCAGGGGAAAGTGATATGCGCTTCAGCGATCTTTTCGAAAACTGGTATACCTCGATTTCGGCTTCGCTGGTCGCGCCGCTGTTCGACGGCGGCAGTCGTGATGCTGACGCCAGGATGGCTCTTGAGAGGCGCAACGAGAGTCTGCTGATTCTCAAAAAGCTGTTTACAGACGCCTCTGTTGAAGTGAGCGATGCGCTTAAGGCGATAGAGACCGGTCGCCGCAACTACAAAACTCTTCATAAACAGCTAAGTATCGACGAAAAAAGGGTTGCCGGTTATCGAAGCGGGTATCTGCACGGTACCGAAGATTTCAAACGCTATCTGGATGCGAAAATGACGCTGATTTCGACACAACAAAAAGTTTTGCGTGCAAAGCTCGATCTGATAAACGCCTATGTGGCGCTTCAGCGTTCGACGGCGTCTGGGTGGGAACCCGTTGATGGAGTCTGGTCGGCCGAAAGGAGGGAGTAGAGGTGAGAGAGAAGAGGAGTCGACAAAATGGGGAATGGCTGAGGCATCTGCTTTCATTGTTAATAGGTACGGCCGTTCTTGCAGCCGGGATCTACTATTCGTATATCTGGCTTACAAACAAGCCGAAAGCCCATAAATGGCATTCAAAAGGTACGGTTACCGCTCCTCTTGTAGAGGTTGTTCATCCCCGTGCCGTAGATGTTCAGGCACAAATGGATAGCTACGCCAAAGTCATCCCATACCGCAGCCAGACACTTTCATCCAGGGTCACTTCGCAGGTGGTCTCCCTTTCGCCGCATCTCATACCGGGAGAAATCGTAAAAAAGGGGGATTTGCTTGTTGCGCTCGATGAGACCGACTATAAGCTTGCACTCCGGCAGAGCGCTTCGGCCGTAGCAAACGCCGGACTTGCGCTTGAAACCGAGCTCGAGAACAGCAAAAGTGCGGCTTTCGAGCTCTCGTTGGTCGACCAGAATATTTCGAAAGAGCAGAAGAGATATCTTCTTAGATATCCCCACATCGCCGCTGCGAAATCGGCGCTGGCATCGGCTGAAGCCGCCTATGAGAAAGCGAAAGTCGATCTGGAGAGATGCCGTATAAGAGCTCCTTTCGATGCCGTGGTCCTCAATGTGGAAGTAGCGATCGGCGATACCGTGAGCAGCTCCAAAACATTGGCAACCCTTGCCGAAGCGGACCGTTTCTGGGTCCGTATAGCACTCTCTCCTCGGGAGCTGGACGGTATAGATATTCCCGGTTACAACGCTTCCGTGGGATCGAGTGTGAAGATACGGCACGACTTCTGGCCATCTTCGGCCGCTGATCTGACCGGTGTCGTCGAAACGGTCGAAAAGATGGTCGACGATTCGAGTAAAATGGCATACATTCTTGTTCGTGTCGACGACCCTCTTGGGCTGCACACCGCACACAGACCGCTTCTTCTGAACTCGTTCGTCAAAGTCCGGGTTGTCGGCAAGAGACTCAAAAATGTTCTTGTCATTCCGTCAACCGCACTTCGCGGTGACGGGACGATTTGGATATTGCGCCCCGACCATACGCTGCAAATTCGGAAGATTCCGATACTGTGGCGGGAGGAGAGCCGTTTCATGATAGACGCAAAACTGCTTCAGCCGGGGGAATCTGTGATTACTACAGTCATAGAGACACCGGTAGACGGGATGAAACTGCGTATCGCGGATGGGGAGGCGTCAAAGGTTTCATGGCGTGCCGGAAGTGAAGGGAATGTCACGCACCGAGAGGAGAAGCGGTCCGGTCGAGGGCACCAATGAAACGTTTTAGACGTTTCGAAGGGGGGCCTATAGCATGGATGGCGGCACACCCGGTTGCCGCAAATCTTCTGATGATCGTCGCGCTTGTGGGCGGACTGCTCATGATGGGTCATCTCCGTCAGGAGGTTTACCCCGACTTCGAACACGATGAAGTGCGTGTCAGCGTTGCCTATCCCGGGGCCAGCCCGGAAGAGATCGAAGAGGGCATCATCCTGCCTATCGAAGAGGCGCTTAGCGGTGTAGACGGTATTAAGAAAGTGACTGCAGTTGCGGGTGAGGGGAGCGGTAGTGTCAATATAGAGGCCCGCAAAGGGTACGATCTGCAACTGCTTCAAAACGATGTTCAAAACGCCATCAATCGTATCCGCACCTTTCCGGCCGATATAGAGCGTCCGAAAGTTTCGATGCGCAGCTACGAACGTCAGACTATGTCACTCGTTCTTTTCGGAGATACTGATCGCCTGACACTCTATAGAGTGGCTCAGCAGTTTAAAGATCGCCTGCTTCAGTCCCCGGATATATCCAAAGTCGATCTCTATGGAGTATCTTCGCTTCAATACAGTATCGAAGTGAATGAGTCGACACTTCGAAAGTATGCAATTTCACTCGAAGAGATCGCCCGCCGTATCATGTCGGACAGTCTCGATCTTCCCGCCGGAAGTATAAAAACGAGCAATCAGGAGATTCTGGTACGGCTTCACCAGCGGCGTGAAACGGTCGAAGCGTTTAAAAACGTGATAGTTCTAGCAACTTCTACGGGGAGCCTGGTCCGTCTCGGCGATATTGCGACTATCCGCAAAAACTTTGAAAATGAAGACTATTTTGCACTATATAACGGCAAACCGGCTCTTAGAATCGCAATCCGCAATCCGCAGGATATCTCACCCATTACCATTTCGCACATAGTCGGTGAAGAGGTTGAGAGGTACAGCAGGGAGCTTCCGCCGTCGATCCGGCTTAAAATATTGACCAATCAGGCCGCCGTTTTTGAAGAGAGGGTGAAACTCCTGCTCAAAAATAGCGCGATGGGCCTGATTATCGTACTGGTTGCGCTCTCGCTGTTTCTGGAGATACGTCTTGCTTTTTGGGTAATGATGGGTATTCCAATCTCTTTTATGGGAGCATTCTTCCTCTTTCCTTTTCTCGATGTCTCAATCAGCATGGTCTCGCTATTCGCCTTTATAATAGCACTCGGAATAGTTGTGGATGACGCCATCGTCGTGGGGGAGAATATCTATCACTATCGGGAGAGGGGCTATAAGCCGCTGGCCGCGGCCATAAAAGGTGCACGTGAGATGGCCGTGCCTGTATCGTTTGCGATATTGACGAATATTGTGGCTTTCATGCCCATCTACTTCATACCCGGAACAACGGGAAAGATTTTTCAGGTAATACCGGTGGTGGTTATTACGATCTTTGTCGTTTCGTGGATAGAGTCGCTTTTTATTCTGCCGGCTCACCTCGCCGAGGTGAAAAAGGATGTGCGAAATCCGTTGATACGTTTTATCCACCGGTACCAGCAGCGCTTCAGCCGCGGTTTCAGGGCGTGGGTACGCTTCCGTTTCGCCCCTTTTCTGGATTTGGTGCTTCGATACCGCTATCTACTTATCTTTGCGGCATTGACGCTGCTTGTCGTTACGATCACCTACGCTACAAGCGGACGTATGGGAATGCAGATTTTCCCCAGGACACCCTCCTCGTACGCACAGGCGATAATCAAGATGCCTTTCGGTACCCCGGCGGAAGTCACTCGCAAAACGGTCAAAAAGATTGTCGATGCGGCCTATGCGGCGCAGGAAGAGGAGGGGATAGATGACTACATACGGGGCATCTATGCGCGCATCGGGAGGGAAGGGACGCATGAGGGTCTTATCCGTATCTATCTGCCGCCGGCGTCTATACGTGACAAAACTCTTTCAAATGCCGAATTTGTCAGGTTGTGGCGCGAAAAAACAGGCGAGATACCCGGCGCTGAGCTGCTACAGTTTTCAGCCTATGCAGGCGGTCCTGGTCACGGCAGTGCCATTTCACTGGAGATCAGCCATACAGATCTGAATATTTTGAAGAGTGCCAGCCGTCTCATCGCCGACGAGTTGCGGCGATATCCCAGGCTTTATGATATTTCGGACGGTTTTGAGGAGGGTAAAGCGCAGATCAACTTCAGTCTCAAACCTGCGGCGTATGCCATGGGGTTCGATGCACGTGCCGTAGCACGTGAAGTGCGGGCCGCATTTTACGGTGCGGAAGCACAAAGGCTCCTCATAGGAAAAGATGAGACGAAAATTATGGTCAAGCTGCCCAAGAAACGGCGTGAACTGCTTGAAACCCTATACGGTTTGCGGCTCTTTACAAAGGATGGGAAAGAGGTCGCGCTTATGGATCTTGTAAATCTATCCTGGGGTCATGCATATACCAGGATCATGCGTGTAAACGGGAGGCGCGTCATAACTGTCGAAGCGAATATACGCCCCCGCAGTAAAGCGCTCGAGATCATGAACGACCTTCAGTCCGATTTTCTGCCTAAACTTCAAAAGAGGTTTCCGGGGCTTACCTACAGTTTTGAAGGCGATCAGACCGAGATAAGGGATAGCTTCTCCACCCTCAAAACCACTTTCATTATGGCAGTATTCGCAATATACGCTCTGCTTGCCATTCCATTTAGAAGTTACCTGCAGCCTCTCATAGTCATGGCCGGGATACCGTTTGGTATTATAGGTGCGTTGATAGGCCATCTGATTATGGGGTACAGTCTCAGCGTCGTGAGTATGTTCGGTATCGTTGCGCTCAGCGGTATAGTTGTCAACGATGCGCTGATACTTGTGGATTTTGCAAACCGTTATCGCCGTAAGCTCAAAGTTTCGGCCCTCAGAACTGTCCGAGAAGCTGCCGTTCAGCGTTTCCGTCCCATTCTACTTACTACCGTCACCACCTTCGGCGGCCTTATGCCTATGATTTTCGAGACATCAAAGCAGGCAAAATTTTTGATACCTATGGCTATCTCTTTGGGGTTCGGAGTACTCTTCGCCACCTTCGTCACACTTCTTATCGTTCCGGCGCTTTACATGGTGATAGAGGATATAAAAACGGTATTCGGGAGAGGGGCTTGATCCGCATCGGATATGATCTGGTGAGATCCGGATGAAGGTAAAACTGCCGGTTGCCGTCACTCCCGGGGAGGTTTTAGGTTAGAAAGGAGTACCCCTCTTTTGCCAGGAGTGCGGCTCCGAGTGCCGTAGTGATCTGCGGATAGTCCGGTATTGCAAGCTCGCGTCCAAGTTCATCTTCAATAGCTGCGACGAGGCCTGCGTTGAGGGCAGGTCCGCCGTCGAAGTATATGACATCGTTAAGCCCCACTTTTTTCGTAAGACGAATTATCCGTTTGGCGATGGAGAAGTGAATTCCGGCGACGATATCCTCTTTGGAGTGTTCGTTGCCGAGCAGGCCGATGATCTCCGACTCGGCGAAGACCGCACAGGTGCTGTTGATCGGCAGCGGAGTGCCGCCGGCGCGGAAGTGGTAGTCCCCCAGCTCATCCACATCGATCTCCAGTTTTGCCGCGGCGACATCGAGAAATTTGCCCGTTCCGGCGGCGCACCTGTCGTTCATCGCAAAATTAACCACGTTTCCCTCTTCATCGAGGCCGATAGCCTTGGAGTCCTGACCGCCTATGTTTATGACGGTTCGGATGGTGCCGAACTTTTCACCCGCTTTGCGTGCGCCGACGGCGTTGGCCGTAATTTCACTGATCGTTTCGTCCGCCTCTTTGAAAAGTTTGCGCCCGTATCCGGTCGATACTATATATGCGATATCATCGAGTGAAATTCCGATATCTTTGGTAAGCTGCTCAAGGCTCTCTTTTGCGTATTTGTAGAACATACTGCCGCTTCCTGATACCCTCTGACCCACTATCGATTCGTTTTCGTCGACGAGAACGATTTTGATGGCGGTCGAACCGATATCGATACCTGCGAAGTAGTGCATCACCCCTCTCCTTGCATTTGATGGTTTTTACGTCGTTTGCGTACTTTGAGCGATTCTACGAAGGCTTCGATGCGGGTTGAAAGCTGTCCGCCCTGTCCGGGGCTGTAGTCTGTTTCGACGTAGAGCATCGGAATACCGAGTTTTTCCATCTCCTGCTGAATGCTTCGCTGCTCCATTTCGTAGACCTGGCATCCGGCGAAGGACTGGTAGACGACGCCGTCGACATCGTACTGTTCGCACAGCTCCCTCAGGCGCCGTTTTCTATCTTCGTTTTTGGTGAAGATTGGGCATGTGCAACCTTTGAGGTAGCGGTCCGCTACGGCATCGACCATATCGTACATAAACCACTCGTCCACCGAAACCATATCGTTGAAGAGACGGTTGGCCGAACAGCTCTCGTCGGCCACGATTACCGCATCGGCCTGCTCAATCATGTATGGGAGCTTCAGGTTGGGAAAGATCGGCGGAGAGCCGGTATAGAGAATCCTCGGCGATCTTTTGCCGGCGGCATTGAACCCCTCTTTTGCGCGCTCTTCAGCCTCTTCGCACACTTTAAGCGTCATTTCGGTCCAGCGCTCGATGTCGTCGAAAAAGAAGGCGTTGGTTATCAGAAAGAGATCCTTTCCCAAAATTGGGACCGGGTCGAGCTTTCGCAGTTCATTCAGGCAATGGTATGCAAGCTGTGCGCGTCCAACTTTTCTGATAGCTTCTTTGAGGCTTTTTCGCGTAATCTTCCTGCCAAGCTCATTTGAGAGATCTTTTGTAAACTTGCGTACGGTTCTGCGCCAATATTCGCGGCTCTCTTCGCTCTCTTTGACTCGGGGGAACTCCATGTGGTATACGTCGTAGTCCATCTCTTCGATCATATTGATCGCTTTTGTTTTCTGGTCGCAGGTAGTCGGATGGACGAGAAAGTCCATCTTCTCCACAGCAGGGAGATCTCTTTGTTGCAGCATCCCAAGCGTTGCCTTGACCAGAGAGCAAGATTTTGCCGGCATGAACTCTCCGCCGCTCTGTTCGTTCGTATGAAATCCGTTGCAGAGCCTCACCGGCACGGCATCCATCGCATATATGATTTCATAGGGGATCTGGATGCAGAGGGTTCCGACCAGTGGCTTGTCTTCGTGCAGGATCTCTGCGTTGCAGTATACCCGTTCAAACAGATCGTAGAAGTAGTCCATAGATTTGAGCGGGCTTGCGAAGTCGTGGCGCAGATGGTCGAGCATCTGCATAGCCTCCATCGCTTCGTGCCGCCGGTGGCGAGCTTTTGGATCTTCGATACGGTGCTTCCGTTTTTGTACCTTTTCCGGTACTTCCGTTTTTAGGTTTCGGTCAGGTTTTTCAGCTCTTTTATCTCTCATCGAAAAGATCCTTATCCTGAAGTCCCATCCGTTTGGCGAAACCATCTTTTGTGGATCTGAAAATCGCCATGTTTACGATATCCAGATGGAGTGCATCCTCCTCCGGGCAGGCTGCTATGCACTTCAGGCACAAAATGCAGTCATCCCGCAGTATGTTTTTGCTTTTTACATCGTCGGCTATATCGAAAATCTGCATGTCGCAGACGCGGTAGCAGTCGCCGCATCTGGTGCATTTGTCACCCTCTTTTTTGAGCCTCAAAAACGCGAACGGGCTGAATATGTAGTGCATGGCACTCATTGGGCAGTAGAAACAGAAAAAACGCTTTTTTACGAACGAACCGACGATAAAGAGTGCGGTAAACGCGATGCCGAAGCCGGTGAGAAAAATTGCCGTATCGGAAGAGAAGTCGATGTACCACTGGCTGAAGTCTCCTACAAACATCGGGGTGATAAGACGGCCGGGACACATTTTGCAAAAAGCGGCACGCCACTCTCCATCCAGCAGCCCCGCACCGACAAGAAGGGGAAAGATGACTACTATGACCAGAAAGATATATTTGATCTTTTTTAGAAATTTGTAGTTGCTTTCGCTATATTCGCTGTAGGGAATGCGCAGCCGTTTTCGCAGTGCCGTTATCCAGTCCTGGGCCGTTCCGAGCGGGCATGCGTAGCCGCACCAGGCTTTGTTGAAAACAATAAACCAGAGCAGAAAAGTCAAAAAAGCCGTCAATACACCGATGCTCGCAATACTGAAGAGCCTATCCCACGGTCTGGCCAGCTGGTGCTGCAGCGGCATGAAGTAGCATACGCCTCCCGCCTCCCGGTCATAACCGCAAGAGAAGACCGGAATCTCGCGTCCCAGGTCGATCGCCAGATAGCCGCCGTAGACGAAGATAATGAAGAAGAAGAGCTGAATCCAGAATCGGAACTTCCTGATATCGGCCCGGTCGATCTTTCGCAGCAGGTCATTTATGATCATCTATAACCACCTCTTTGAACGGTTTTCTGGTACGATAGCGGTATAGTGCCACGCCGCCCCCGATCGCGATTAGAAGGAGTATGGTCAGCAGCAGGCCGTAGGCGCTCGACTGATATTCGCTTTTCGAGCGTCCGTAGACTCCCGATTGTGTAATTTTGTATCTGGTGCCTCCTTTCTCGTACTCCGCTTCTATGACAAACCTTTCGCGAAACCTTTTATTGAATCTGTTCCACTCCGGATAGTAGTCTTTGATGAGGGTGAAGCTTGCAATTCCGTCTTTATCGGTAACGACTCTCTTCATCCATCCAAACTGAGTCGTGAAAGTAACCTTTGCGCCGGTGACGGGTCGGCCGTGAAGAAGCACCCTGAATCTCATTTTGTCACCCGTTACGGGACGGGAGTAGAAGGTTTCATCCTTCGGACGCAGCCGAAGTATGTCGAACGGGACTGCATCGACGGTTTTTGCGCGCATCTTTTGGCGGTTGTACTCTTCCCGGCTGTGGTCGAACCGCTTGAACTCATATTTTGCGACACGGACGAAGCGCTCTTCCCCCTCTCTCGCTTCATCTACATAGTAGACTTTATAATAGCCGTTTTTCGGCATCTGGAAAGATACCGCAATACATCCGCGCTTTTTGGGTGAGACCTTTTCGGTCCTGTTTTCCGTATCTACAACATAAAAGGATCCGTGTGCATCGGCAACACAGGCCGGCTGCAGGAGGTCGTTGCCGACGAGGTAGACTTTGCGGGAAGGGATTCCGTTTCGTCCGCGATTCATACCCTGCCGGCCGCCGCGGGCATGTGCCGGGCGCGGCATACGGTCACTCAGCCACACCGTGTCGTCTACGCCCACTTCTATTTGAGGAATTTTGGCATCGTGGCGATGTGTCACGGCGCTGTTTCCGCCTTGATGCGAGCCGTGAGCGTGGCGCGCTTTTCGGCCATATGTGTCTATTGCGTGATCCCTGTAGAGATTGACACCGACAAAGAAGAGAATCAACATTGCCGCAAACGGGTATGCCGCCGTTTTACGAATTTTTGAACTCTCTATAAAGGCCATTCGCCGGTAGAGGATATAGAGTGCCCATACGACGGCCAGCCATCGGAACAGGTGGAACACCTGCAGCCACGTATCACCGCGTTTTGCAAGCGGTTCGACGTCGACGTCTATTCCGAACCCCCAGGCCAGGCCTTCGACGATACGTGCCGAGTTGCCGGTGAAGAAGTACTCCCATGCATGTGCCATCGACGCCAAGATAAATAGCGGAGCGAAGGCGTAACCGAGCGTATAGAAGACGCTGTTGAAATCTTTTTTGAGAATTTTCGATGCGATCCACATGCCGGTTACGGCGGCAGCGACGGTGAAGAGCGTTGCATACAGGAAGGCAAAGAGCCCGACGGCATTTATGTGGCCGAAATCGATGAAGCCTTCGAAGAAGTTCGCCGTCTTGACCCAGAGCATATGGTCGGCGATGTTGCTTCGTCCGAGACCGTGGTGAAAGGCCATAGAGATCGGAATGGCGGCAAGAATCAGGATATAGACCCATACTTCCGCCTTTAGCGTTTTGAATTTACGGTATATGGCGTATCCCGGCGGGACGAATTTGAAATTGATCGCTTCACAGGCGTGTGTACACTCCATACAAAGCGTACAGTCGTCCATAGAGTTTTTCCTGTTGAAGTTGAATGGGCTGAGTCCGTAGGGGCACGATTTGGCGCAGTCGAAGGTTTTGCACTCCCCACAGGCGGAGCCGTACGAGCCGAACCATGTGAACGAGAGCTTGCCGTACCCGCGCAGAGCCGTGCCTATGGGGCAGATATATTTACAGTAGCTCATATCTTTGTAGAGATAGTAGAGTACGAATGCAACGAGCGTCATGACGCCGAACAGCAGGGCCGTTCCCAGCGGGGTCCGGTAAACGCCGGGGAAGGCGTAGTAGATGCCCCACCAGCCAAGAAACAGGAGCATGATACCGATAAAACGGTTCTGCATCCATTTGGGCATACTCTTTTTCATTCCGTAGCGGGTGATATACTTGCCCAGAAAACCGTGGGGGCAGATACCGCAGAAGATACGTCCGAATGTAGGCAGGGTAGTTACTATAAAAAAGGGCCAAAAGATACCCCAGAAGAGGGCAGTTGTGAAAATGTTCTCTTTTGAAGTATCGTAAAAGCCCATGAATATGGCGTAGAAAAAGAGGAGTGCGACCATTGTGCGCAGAACGAAAACGAACCGTTTGTTTTTAAAGATGAAACGGAAGAAACGGTTTTTGAAGAGGTCGTTTCCTGCCCGTTTGATATAGTGGACCATTCTATTCTCCTTAAAGTGTCAGATGACCGGTCGCAACCATCATCCCTGCCAGAAGCAGAAGCAGTGATGCAGCGGTTTCTATATAGGTTTTCTGTCTTTTGAACTGAATCAGCAGCTCTTTTGTGATGGAGGCCAGAATGAAGCCGTAGAAAAAGAGCGAGACCAGTACCGTACCGAGGCCGAATGCCAGTCCGAAGATCGCTCCCTTCAGGGTCGATCCACCGGCCGCTGCGACAGATACCAGTGAAAGTAGCGGAGTACAGAGATTTAGCGACAGAAGCATTCCCATCGCAAAAGCTGTGCCCGGCCCTATCTGGCCGAATCGGGCAAAGATGGCCGCCGCACCGCAGCGGTGCCGTGTGCTGTAAAACTGCCGGAATATAAGCCAGAGCGCCGTAACGACCATGACCGTTCCCATCAGAAGTCGGGCGCCTTCGGGATCTGCCAAGGCTGATCGAATACCGGCCGCTGCAAACGATGCCGTCGTTGCGATAAAAATGTATGAGACGATGCGTCCTGTGCAAAATATGGTGACTATTCGCATCGACTCCCCAAGCGATCCGGAATTGTGGACAAGAAGAGGCGCCAATATCGGTGAACAGGAGAGCATACAGGCACTCGACCCGTAAGCTACTCCCATCAAAAAGACGGATATGAACGAAACAGCTTCCAAGCAGCCGCCTCTCTTAGAATCTGTATTTCATACCGACGTAGTAGACGCGACCGGGATCGACCGTAATACTGGCATCTTCCGCATCGAGTTTGCCGTCATTGTTTCTGTCGGAGAAGAGATATACGGTTCTGTAGTACTGCCTGTCGGTAATGTTGTCGCATCGCACGTAAAACTCGAACGGATTGCCGTGAATTTTGGAGTTATAGCGAAGCTGAAGATTCATTATGCCGTAGCCGGGCATCTCGACAAGGTTGGTCTCATCCGCGTAGTATCCAGACTGTCCGTAGTTTTCTGCGACAATCATCCATTCCGGTGCCGTGGGGATGCGGATGTAGGTATAGAGGTCGAACTTATGTTTGGGTGTTCGCGGCAATACGTTGTTGCTGATATCGTATGTTACATCTCCCGTCGATCTGTAGGTCGGAGCCAAATCCACTGTAAAAGGGTCGTGGGAGGTATATTTGGCGTATAGGTAGGTATATGCGAGATCGAAATAGAGATTTTTGTTTCGATCCGTATTTAGAGAGAGTTCTACTCCGCGATTCCTGGCGTTTCCGACATTGTCAAAATAGACATCGCCGTTGCTGTAGTAGGTACCGGCGTTTTTGGCGATTATATCCTTGGTATCCAGCTGATATACGGAAAATTCATAGCGAACGCTATTTTCAAAAATAGTGCGGCTTCCCCTCACGCCTACTTCGTAGTTGTAGGTCTTTTCCGTTTTGATATCGGGGTTGTTCCGGCTATATCGATCCGGATCAAAATCGTATGCATAGAGCTCATAGACACGAGGATTTCTGAATCCGGTCGATACGTTGGTGTAGAGAGTTGTCGTATCGTCGAGTTGATACGCCAAACCGACACGGTACGATCCATTGGTAAAAGAGTCTTCACGAGAGATCGAACCGGTCGACCAGACCGTTCCGTTATAGTCCCTGTTGAGTGAGTCGAGCTGATAGTTTTCATAGTCGTAGCGGCCGTTTAGAATGAAAGCCAACGCATCTGTGACCATCAGTTTGGTTTCGGCGTATAGACCGAAACGATCTTCAGTGGTGTCGTCGCTGCTAAATTCGCCGGCATAATATGTTCCTCTACTTGATGAATAGCTTATGGTTCTTATCCAGTAGTCTTCGAGCTTTCTCTGACCGATATCGAGCCCAAGCATATAACCCAGCTTTTGGTAAACTCCGCGATACTCTGATTTCAAGCCGTACTGATAGATATCTTCATTGTTGTCACGGGTCCAATCGTCATCTGTTCTGTCGCCGTTCAAATCTTGCGGGGAAGATTCGTATGCGTATTTGTCCGCATAGTAGTATCCGTTTACCATCAAATTGTTTGTATCGGAGAGGTCTTTGTTGTAGGTTACAAAGTATTTTTGAATATCAGAGTCGTAGTCGTGATTGTATGGAAGATCGTTGTCGCTGGCTCCCGTGGGGTCTATCTGTGCGTTGGTGACACCGGTGACGCTTCCGCGTGAGCTCTCCTCAAACTTTTTCGTATATTCGGCCCCGAACGTTATATCGCTCGAATCGTCGAGGAACCAGGTAAGCTTACCGTTCCCTGAACCTGTCCAGTTTTCGGTCATGTCCCAGTAACCGTTCGTGTAACGATAGCTTCCGTTGAGTATCAAAGCGTACTGCTCTGTCGCATGATTCAGAGTAGCCATATAGTTTTGATAGGCAAACGTTCCATAGTCTGCACTTACGGTAACGCTCTTACTGCCTTTGGGTTTTTTGGTGGTGATGATCACGGCACCGGCCATGGCGTTGGGACCGAATAGATAGGAAGCACCCCCCTTTATGACTTTGATGCTTTCGATATTGTCGAGGTTGAATTTCACTTTCCCGCCGTTTTGGAGTACGGGAACCCCGTCGATAACGACGGCTACACCTGTATCTTCCCACATGAACTCCTGCTGGTTGCCCCCGCGTATATGTATCTCTACCGTATCACCGGAGCGTACATCGGCAGTAATGCCCGGTATCGTACGCAGAGCTTCGTCGATGTTTTTCGGATCTATGATCTCGTATGTCTGCTCATCTATGACATTTACCGTCGATACCTCTGTTTTCGGGTTGGAGGCCATATCTTCGATTGTCGAAGACTCCACCTCCACCGTATCGAGTGTGATATCTTCAGCCGCAGCGATCGAAGAAAACAGAGCCAGGCCGGAGAGCAGTAAGACTCTTTTCATTCTTTTACTCCTGAAATTAAAGTTAAACCAGAACTTTAACAGATATCTGTTAACTATTTATTAACCGATGCCTATGCCAAGTGCAAAAAGTGCACTGTGGGGCTTCAATTTGAGGGTGTTTCGTCGGGAATTTTTTATGGAGTCTCTATCGTGAAGCGCTACTGTGGTTTTTGTAGATTATAGAAGTCAAAAGGGTATGGTGTACGACAGGGAGACTCCAAGCGCGGATGGATCGTTTAGATCATTTCCTCTCAACAGAAGGCGGAGACCGCTGTAGGAGATATCGACTCCTACGCTTTTGAATCGGCTTTCATACGAAATAGCTGTTTTGATCCCGTTTCTAAACAGATGGGAGATCTCTGCGTATGGAAACCATAACCCCTTGACATAGTCACTGCCGGCTGTAAAGAGTGTATTCTCTTTGGTTGTAAGTCTTCCCTCCGCTCTATATTTTGCATATAGCTTTTGGGAGTAGTCTATATATTTCTCTATGCCTGAAACGGTCGGATTGTAGACGACAAAACCGTTTTCGTCATACGATTTGTTGGAAGAGTTCATGACTACATAGCTGTATGGAAGTCTTTTCCACTCTATTTCGCTGTATATGTCATTTGCCAGAAGATGCAGGGCGACGTTTTTATGGCGGAAACTCAGGCCCAAATGTGTAGTGTAGCCGAAACCTTCGGCCCTCTCTACATCCAGTTTGTAGAGGTAGTTTTCCGTATAGCGGTAGTCCGATACCGCACTGAAGTCGTAATCTTTCGAAGAGTTTGCCACAGCATACCCGTTTAGATTGCCATCCTGCATATTGCGGCCTCTTAGCAGCTCTATGCCCACTCCTATCTTCAGAGACTCTTCGGCGCTGTTTAGGAGTTCGAAACTTTTGGCGCAGACGATGCCGTCGGCTTCGAATCCTTCGATGGAGATATCGAGATTATAGACTCTTCCGGGTGTGAAGTCTATGTCGTTTAGCTGCTGCCACGCAAGTTCTACCGTATCGCTGCTTGCTGCGGTAAACGACTGGTGTCTGTATGTATAACCCAGATATCCCCACCTCTTCGAAGATGCACCTATGTCGACTCTCATATCGTCGACTGCAAGATTCATTC
>WGAW01000013.1 GCA_015494675.1 Hydrogenimonas sp.
AAACCCACTTCGGCATAATACGCCACTTCGTACAGGAGATCTTCGGGGTGGGTACGAAGATTTCGCTTGTAAAGTCGGAGAACCCGCCCCCAAAGCCGCAGGCTCCCGATAGGGGGCAGAGCGGCGAAGATGAAAAAGGCGACGCCAACGCGCAGACCCACACCGCTTCGATGATAGAGGATCTGGAGTGCAACAGCGCCGGGTGCGTTACCGGAAACTGCAGCGAAGAGGAGCCCTCCAAAGAGTTCGACGCAAAAGAGATCCAAAACGACCCTATCGTTCAGAAGGCGGTCGAACTCTTCGGGGCAAAAAAGATAGTAATCCGCTCCAAAGTATGATACGCCTGCTTCTCGGCACCCTATTTGTGCTTCTGCTTGCCGGGTGTGCGCCGAAACCGCCGGCTACCCCGCAGCTTAAAGAGGAGCTCTCCCCATTTTTACGAAACCTTCCGGCCCCTTTACAGAAGCGCACCCGTTCGCGTCTCTATGCCGATTTTTTGCAAAAACGTTACGGGCCTTGGCTGCTCGAAGAGGTCAACGCCACGCGGGAGTCGGCATCGTGGGCCGTGCGCCACTACGCTAAAAAAGAGCTCTACGGCGAAAACAGGCGCCCGCTTCTGAAAAAGAGGTGGCGTAGCTGGATAAAAAACTCCGACTACCCCTCCCTAAACTCGCTGCGGCGCCACGCCCTGACCGTCCATCCATCTTCTTTGCGCCTTTTCCCCTCCGACCGCCCGATCTTTTACGACCCCTCTCTTGCGGGTGAGGGCTACCCTTTCGACTACAACCAAAACAGCGCCGTAAAGGCTTTCACCCCGCTTATCGTCTCGCACCTCAGCTATGACGGCGGCTGGGCTTTCGTGCAGACGCCTTTCGCCCTAGGTTGGCTCAAAGTGCGCGATATAGCCTATGTGAGCAGTGAGCAGATAGAACGAATCATGAAGATGCCGATAGTGGCGGTTTTGAGAGAGAAAGCCCCGATCTACGACGGCAGCCAGAACTTTCTCTTCTATGCCAAGACCTCCACCCTTTTACCGCTGGCGGGAGAGGAGGAGGGCTTTTACCGCGTACTGGTACCGAAAAGGGGGGCGAACGGCTCCCTCACGCTAGAGGAGAGCCTGATACCCGTCGCATGGGCCGAACGGACTCCCCTTGAGATGGATGCCCGGAACATAGATCTCGTTGCCGGTACGCTTCTGGGGGAGCCGTACGGATGGGGAGGTATCGCGATGGACAGAGACTGCTCCGCGATGACCCGCGACTTCTTCGCGCCCTTCGGTATCTGGCTTCCGAGAAATTCGGCGCAGCAGGCGAAAAAGGGCAGGATTATCGATCTTTCGGGCATGGGCGACGAAGAGAAGGAGCGGACGATAGTCGAAAAAGGGGTTCCCTTCCAAACCCTGATACACCTGCCGGGGCACATTATGCTCTATGTCGGCTCTATCGGCAAAAAAGCCTATGTTATGCACAATATGTGGGGTATCAAAACCGGGGAGAACGGGCGTTACATAATAGGAAGGGGTGTAATAAGCGGCCTGCATCTGGGCGAAAGTCTGCCCGAAGCCGACAAAGAGTCCATTCTGATTCGGCGCATCGACTCGATGAATATAGTCACCTACACCCCGAGAGCCGAAACGTCTACCTCCCTGCCGCGCTTGTAGCGTTTGCAGTATTCGACTATCATGCCGTGAAAGAGTGCGTATATCTGCGCTTTGGGCTCTGTCGGAAAGAGCTCTCTCGTCTTTGCGTCGTTTTGCTTCAGCCCCTCTATGAGCCACGCCTGAATACCCCTGTACTCTTCGAACTCGTATCCGAAAGAGCGCAGCAGGGCGGCAGTATAGGCGTCCACTACCATCGCCTCGCGGTAGCAGGCGTAGTTCAAGATAGCATCGGCAGTCTCCTCGCCTATGCCCTTTTTTCCCAGAAGCCACTTTCTATCCACCTCCAGCCTGAAGGTGTCGAAGTCTCCGAACTTGTCGCCGATGGCCTGGTTAAGCAGCTTCAGCCGCTTCGCCTTGGTGTTGTAGAAGCCTGCAGGCTTTATCGCTTCGCGCAGCAGCTCCTCATCCAGCTTTGCGATGGCGTCGATACTCAACTCTCCAAGGCTTTTGAG
>WGAW01000014.1 GCA_015494675.1 Hydrogenimonas sp.
AAGGTTTTCCTGGCCTTCGACGACCTTCTTAAGAAGTGGGGCGGCACTCATCTGAAACTTGAAGGCTCCACACTTGTCATCTTGGATGACGAAAACAGGACAGTCGATACTATGCACCTAAACGAAAAAGAGATCTCATTCGTCAAAAATTTCTTTTTCAAGTAGTGTCGCATCCACTGCCCCCGAAAGTGGAGGTTTCAGTAGCACCTCTTCGGGTGAAAGCAGAAAAATCGTCGGATATTCGAGTGTGTAGAGCAGCTCAACCGGATAATCTTCATTCTCTCTCGTGACTACGACGGGAACGCTCTTTTCGTTTACAAGCCGCACTATGCGCTCCTGCATCAGACTCTCTACAAAAAGCCTCCTGCACTCGTCGCACCCTCTCTCTACAAGTACTACGAACATAGGTCTGCTTTCGGCCCGTGAAGCTCTTAAAGCGCTCTCGTACGACCCATACCATCTGATGGTTGCAGCCTGCAAAACCGTACACAGAAGCGCAACCGCGACGATAGAGAGTCTCATCTAATTTCGTACCCCACCGGATCTCCCTCCAGCGTTTTTAAAAAAGCGACGATCTCCTCTATCTGCTCATCACTCAATATCAGCCCCAATTGGTGTCGCGCCATTATACGCACCGCCTCTTCTATCTTTTTTACCGAACCGTTGTGAAAATAGGGGGCCGTGCGGGTTACGTTACGCAGTATCGGAACACGGAAAACGAACTGCCCGTTTCTACCGTGAAATCCTCCGATATCCGGAAACGGGTAGGGCTCGTCGCCGCGGATCTTTTGCCATCTGAAGCCCGCGAAATAGCGCTCATCGTTGACAAAACGCGATTCGGGGGATAGCATCGAGTTATATTTTCTAAGAGGAAAGTGCTGCAGACTCTGCCCGCCGACGCTCATTCCTGTATGGCACCCTTTGCAGCCGATGCGCATAAAGAGATAGAGTCCCCTTTTTGCCTTTTGGGATATCGCGTCGTCGTCACCCTCCAGAAAGCGGTCATACGCACCGCGTGTAAGGAGTGTCCTTTCGAATGCGGCTATCGCCTTTGTAACAGTATCGAAGGTTACCCCTTCTGTCGGAAAAATCTTCTCGAAGAGAGCTCTGTAACCGGGGTCGGCTTTGAGCCTCTCCTCCACCTCACCGGGAGTCATACCCATTTCGAAAGGGGCCTGTATCGGCCCTTTCGCCTGATCCTCCACATCGGGGCTCCTCCCGTCCCAGAACTGGCGCCTTGCAAGTGCGGCATTCAATACGGTGGGCGAGTTGAGATGAAACGGGTTTTCCTGCCCCCCTATTCCGACCGCGGTCGCTCTGTTGTCGTCTCCTCCATCTTCGAGAATGTGGCAGCTTGCACAGCTTATTGTCCGATCTTTCGACAGTATGGGGTCGAAATAGAGCATCCTGCCGAGCGCGACCTTTTCCGCCGTCACCGGATTTTCGGGGTTATCCACAACTCTCTTCGCCTCATCCCAGCTCTTCGGAACGGGCAGCATCCCGCGGCTCAGTGCACGCTCACGCAGCTCTTTGCCATCGATTTCCGGCGTACCTTTTCCGCCGGCGGGTATGAGTATCCCTATTTTGAAGTAGAGCGCAAAGACTCCGAAAGATATGAGAAGTATCGCAACAACCGTTCTCATGGCAGATCCTCTATATTCCGAAGGTCTCTTTCACCATCTTTTCGAAGCTCTTGTCGTCCAGCTCCTTTCGAAGAGGCACGAACCTCTCAGCCTCCGCACCCACAGGAACGAATATGTCGGCATCCTCATCCTCTATTATACTCTTTACGGCCTGCGCCACCGGAAGCGGTTCCGGACCCTCGTTTATCGCGTTTGCGACTATCGGAACGAAGTGAGAAACAAGCTCTCTGTACGGGGACTCTTCGCTGAGCGTATCTTCATTGACGACAAGCCCCTTTTTTACGAAGTTGGTCCCGAAAAGCCCCGACTGTATGGAGTGGACCCTAATCCCGAAAGGGAGAGTCTCGAACCTGATAGAGTCGACGATTCCCTCCACCGCATATTTGCTTGCGTTGTAGTGGGTCAGAAGGGGCAGCCCCATCTTTCCGAGAAATGAGCTTATATTTATTATGACACCCTTTTTAGCCATTCTCATATACGGCAGAACCTCCCTCGTAGTACGCAAAAGGCCGAAAACGTTGACGTTGAACTGGTCGAACATCTCCTTGTCGGTAGCCTCTTCAACCGTTGCGACTAAGCCGTAACCGGCATTGTTTACCAAAACGTCTATCTTTCCCTCTCTCTGTATTACGCTCTCTACAGCCTCTTTTATACTGTAGGAGTCCGTTACATCAAGATAGAGAGTTTTTACGCCCGGGCAATCCTCCCCTGAAAGAGTCCGGTCTCTTGTACCGCCGTATACTCTATAGCCTTCGCTCGCCAGCAGTTTCGCCGTCTCCTTGCCCATTCCGGAGCTTGCTCCGGTTATCAGTACCACTTCCGACATACTCCCCTCCTTTTTTCGAAAAGAGCCGTTCAGCCGCCCCAAAGAGGCGGAAGGCATACGCCATAATCCATGTTTAAACAATTATAGTAGTCGATACATATCAAAATCAAGATAGTTTTGGCACGAAAAGGATTTTGTTTTGGCACGAAAAGGATTATTTCGGAGTTTCAAAATATGATACCATGACCAAATAAAATGGGAACGAAGTAGTGTCGGGAGAGGAAGGCGGGTAACCGTTTCGTTTTCAGTCGGGTTTTGAACAAGAAGACTACTTCAGATCTTTCGGGTATATTCCGTACGTTTCGAAAAATAGTCTGCCGAAGTGGCCCTGATGTCTATAGCCGACCTCTCTCGCCACTTCGCCGATAGAGAGTACACGGTCTTTAAGCAGCAGATTCGCCCTCTCCAGCCTCAACCTGCGAATGTAGTTTCCTATAGTGGTTTTGTAGACCTTTTTGAAAATGCGCTTTAGCTTCGTTTCGTTAGTGGCGCAGATATGGGCAAGTTCCGGTATGGTCGGCGGGGATACGAAGTTGTTGAGCAGATATTTCTGTGCTCTCTGCGCGATTTCCAGCTCTTCGGAGCCTATACTCTCATCTACCAGGCACATCAGAGAGAATCGGTGTATCATAAACTCGATGACGTTATGCTCACATTTTATACTGTGGAGCCTCTGCTGTAGCCTCGTGTCGACAATCTTCTCTATTATGTGAAGGCTCAACGCGTCCAGCGGCTTGCTCTCCACCTGTTCGACACCGATCTCACCCTGAATCTTCTCATAGAGAAAATCTATCGGCTCGTTTCTGTTCAGGCTGAGATACCTCTTTAGAAAAAAGTCGGCGATGCACAATACAAAGATGTCGCTACTCTCCGATGCCTCAATCGTAAGGGTGAAATCCTGCCTCGAGGAGCAGTAGATATTCACTTCGTCTCTTTTTGAAGAGAGCGCTTCCGTACTCCCCTTCTGTAAAATCGTGAACTCTCCCTCTTTCACAACCGTGATTACAGCCATTCTGTCGAGATTTTTGATATCGAAACAGCGTTTTTCGTGCCTTTTCAGGCGTATATCGAAAAAGACGATACCGTTGGAGATATCCACCCTTCTTATATGCTCTTCGCCCCTCTCGTAGAGGTCGGTTGTCTTGTATCTCTTGTCGCCGATATTGAAAAAGAGACTCTCCATCACAAATCGTAATACTCTCTTACACGACGCTCGAAATCTTCATCACTCAGCTCTTTGCGCATAGGAATGAACTTTCTCGCTTTCTCTCCGGCTGTAACCCTCGCCGGGAAGCTCTCATCCTCTATTATCCTGTATATGAGCGCCGCCACCTCTTTGGCATCGTTTCCGCGGTTTATCTGTTCCACGATTTTGGGAGCCAGATTCGAAACCATGTAGGCATAGGGAGACTTTTCACTGAATGTCCGTGCGTTCGTAACCAGGTTGGCCCTGGCAAACTGGGTATCGAAAAAGCCGGGCATTACGGAGTGGACGCGAATGTTGAAGTCGGCCAGCTCATATCTGAGTGAATCGGTAATCCCCTCTACGGCATACTTCGTGGCATTGTACATAGTAAGCAGAGGGAGTCCGATCTTTCCGAGAAACGAACTGATATTTATTATTACGCCGGATCTCTCTTCTCTCATAAGGGAAATTGCGTGTTTTGTCACTCTAAGCAGGCCGAAAACGTTCACGTTGAACTGGTCGAACATCTGCTTCTCATCCAGATCCTCTACCGTGGAGACCAGGCCGTATCCGGCGTTGTTTACAAGAACATCAAGCCGCTCTATGCCGCTAAAGACCTCTTCGACACTTTTTGGATCGGTAATATCCATGCAAAGGGGAGTCACATCACCGTCAAAAACTCCTGTGAGCTTTTCGGGATTGCGGGTAGCGGCATACACTTTAAACCCCTTCTGCGCAAGAAAGCGCACGCTCTCTTTGCCCATTCCGCTTCCAGATCCCGTTACAAATACGACCCTTTTGACTTCCATCAGAGCTCCTCTCCCGCAATGCCTCGCCGTAACAGGACGAAAACAGGGGCTTCGCCGCTATGCTACTTCGACTCCTCTATCCACTCCAAATCCTTTTTCAGCTCCACCACTTTGCCTACCACTATCAGAGCCGGTGTCTCTATTTTGGCCTCTTTAACCCTCTCATAGATATTCTCGAGCGTTCCGGTAACACTCTTCTGATCCGGAGTGGTCCCCCTGCTTATGACTGCGCAGGGTGTATCTTTCTCACGTCCTATCTTTATCAGGTTTTCGGCGATGTTGCGCAGATTGTGAAGCCCCATCAGGAATATGATGGTCTCATCGGCCTTCATGGACTCCCAATCTACCTGGGAGTGCTCTTTGTTAGGAGTCTCATGCCCCGTTACAACCTTGAAAGAGACGGCCACTCCGCGATGGGTGACCGGTATTCCGGCATATGCCGGAACCGATATAGCCGACGTAACACCCGGAATAAACTCGAAATCCACCCCCCTTTCACGCAGATATTTCGCCTCTTCTCCCCCTCTGCCGAAAACCAGCGGGTCACCCCCTTTCAGACGCACCACACTCTCGTTTTCCAAAGCCTTTTTGTATATGACTTCGTTTATCTGATCCTGAGGAAGAGTGTGGCGTCCATCCTCTTTTCCTACATAAACGAACTCGCATCCGGGCTTCGCCTCTTTCAGAATGTCCGGGTTGGCCAGACGGTCGTAAATTATCACATCGGCCTCTCTGACCACTCTAAGCGCTTTGACCGTAAGAAGGTCGATATCTCCCGGTCCGGCACCTGTAAGATAGACTTTACCCATAATTTACAATCCTCTTCTTTCTTCATCGTTCAGATAACAGGAGGGGTCTTCCGCCCACAGGTCGCCGAAAATCGCGTAGGCCCTGCTTCTCGACCCTCCGTTGCATACATCTATGACTCCGCATTCGGAGCATATGCCCCCAAGGCGCCTTGGACGCTCCCGCAATCTTCCGAGCATCTCGTTTTTGTCGTCGCACCATATCTCGCTGAAGGGGCGCTCGGTAATGTTTCCTATTACAAACGGGAAGAAGGGGTCGGGCTTGACGCGCCCCAGCCAGTCGATATTCCCGAGTTTCACGCCTGCACTGTTTCCGCCCCACCTTACAAGACGCTTTGCCATCTCCTCTTTCAGATGCGGATACCTTTGGGCGAACTTCTCCAAAAAGAGTAGGGCATCCATCTCCATATTGCCTGTGACTATATCTATACCTCTGCCCTCTTCGACATACTCGAACGCTTTGTTGATCATGAACTCCACATACTCACGCCGCTCCTCTTTGGAGATATCTATTTTCAGATTCTCCAGACCGCGGCCGCTGTATACCAGGTGCGATATATATATCTTGTCCACCCCTATGCTCTCTGCAAGTTCGAAGATAGGGTAGAAGCTCTCTTTCGTCTCGTTGGTGAGAGTAAAACGGATTCCTGCGTTTCCGCCGTGCTTCTGAATGAGTGATATGGCATCGAGGCTCTTTCTGTATGCACCCTTCATCCCCCTGAACCTGTCGTGCACCTCTTCGATTCCGTCTATGCTTATGCCTATGTAGTTGAAGGTTTCGATGATTCGGTCCACATTTTTTTCACTTACATAGAGCCCGTTAGTGGAGAGATAGGTCATGATCCCTTCGCTGCGCATAGTATCGGCTATATCGAAAATGTCCCTTCTTATCAGCGGCTCCCCGCCCGAAAAGATCACGAATCTCACCCCTGCCCTCTTCAGCTCCGGAATCGTACCCAAAATCGTCTCCGTCGTCAGGAAATCCTCCGAATTTGGGTCCGCATAGCTGTAGCAGTGGTGACATGCGAGATTGCATCGGTTCGTGAAGTTCCAGATGACGATGCTCCCGTCCAGCGAGCGCTCTTTTTTGCCTTCCGTAACCGATTTTATGAGGTTCGAGAGTCTAAACATCAGCGACTCTCTTTTTTCTCGAAAACGAATATACCCGAAGGCTTCGGCACCTGCCACTCGAGATTGAGCCACCACCTCTTCGGGTCGCGATCGTCGGTTCTGTATGCCTGGACCATGTTTTTGTCGTTGATCGAGAAGTATAGATATGGATGGTTCGGCGACCATCTAAGGTGTAGAACCATACCGGGAAACTTTAGTCTGCGAACCACCTTGAGCCTTCTGGCGTCCACTATCTGCACTACAGGAAACTTCTTTCCGCTGAATGTGACGGCAAGCCACTTTTTATCCGGGCTCAGAGCGGTAAAGACCGGGTTTCCCTCCACATCTATCGCCTTTATGAACCTGAAATCGTGGTCGAATACGAAAACCTTTTTGTTCCCCACCGCCGGAATGAAGAAGTAGTCGCCGCTGATACTCCAGAATCCGAAGTGGGGAACCTTCAGGATTCGCTCCTTCTTTCCCATCTTCAGAGGAACCTTTCTATACTGCATAGTATCCAGATCCAGCACTCCGACACTTTTGGAGTTGAAAAAGCCGACGACGTAGAGGTTTTTGTCTATCATCGCATCGAAAGGCACTTTTCCGGCATTCTCTATCTTCTTGTAGGGAACGAACCAGGGCCTCTTTTCACCCGCATGTTCATCCTCCAAGACCCATATCTCGTCGCTGTCCATGCAGGCAAAAACCAGGTAGTCCTTATACTCTTTGATTCCGACGTTCCTGCTTCCGGTCTCTATGGTCTGAATGTGGTTCAGGTCACGATCCAGGATCTCCACCGTCTTGTTGTCGTAGTTGGCGACCGCCACGTAATTGTCGCCGATTACAAACCCGATCGCGCTTCTGCTGGTTTTGTACTCTTTGAGCTTCTTCTCCTTTATAGGATCGAACTTTATAACGTAACCGTCTCTTGTAATGACATATCCGTCGTTGTCCCTGAACTTAACGACCGCATGGTTGAAGTTGTGCATACCCTTGATCTCGCCTTTGAACATATTGTTCTCTATAACGGCGAGTGCGGAGTTTTCACGCTCGACTACAAAAATCTTGTCTTTCGATTTCGGCACGATCTGCGACGGATCGGTAATCTTCCTCTCTTTCGCCGCCAAAAGAGCGGCGACGGCAACTATTAAGAGCACTATTTTCAATATCTTCATTCGGCATCCTTAAACTTCATGATATAGTCGGCAAGAGCTTCTAGTTCTTCGGGCTTCAAATCTTTAAATGCCGGCATGGAGTTTCTTCTATATCCCAGCATCCTGTATGTCCCTTCCGGGTCGACTATCTGCGCGATGATTTCACCCCTGTTTCGCTTTGAAGCGATCGTCTTGAACGAAGGCCCGAACGCTTCGGCCGTCTGGTGGTGACACCCCCAGCAGTATGTTTTGAAAAGCCTCTTGGCATCCGCAGCCGATAGAGCGGAGGCTGCGAAGAGAGCAAGAAGCACTGCGGCTACTTTTTTCACGACTTTACCCCTCTTATCTGATGTTACTAAAACTCCGGGCCGAGCCCAAAATCAGGCAGGGGGGTGAGCGGCCCTACAACCCCCTAAACTTCGGAATCCGAGACTTCGGGACGATTTTAACGCAAAAAGCGTAAAATCGGTTCTTAAATTGCTTTTTGGATGCACTATGCGGCACACCCATAGACTCGCACGCTATTCTACCATCTCTACATATACATTCAACTTTTAAAAACATCCATTAGAGACCACTTTCGTATACAGAACACTCCTACCATCCAAATATGCGGCGGCACTCATCTTCTTCTGCATAAAAAAGTGATGGAACAGTTTGTTATATTGTCGCGGTTGAGTGAAGGAACATCCCTCCCCGCAGGGAGGAAAGACTCTGTTAAGCGCCGGGTATGTGCTGGCGATGCTCTACAGAGTAGGTGAATGTCGGAGTGGTCAAGTTGTAGATATACTTGATGAATTTACCGGTCTTGGCATCGTAGATACCGATTCTTCCGGTGGTCCACTCAGAGATGAATGTCCATTTTCCGTGGTTGGCCGGTTCTGCATGAAGCAGTCTCGGCTGTACCGGATTTTTGACTTTCGGACCTTTTTTGGTCGTATAAGTGACCAGCTTCTCTTTGGAGATTTTAGAGTCGATCTCTTTGCCTTTTACGGTCTTATACTGCGTCGCATCCCAAGTCTGCAGTACTTTACCGGTATGAGCGTCTATCAGTTTACCCTTTTTCTTGCCGACTTCGATGATTCTGTCGGTTTCGAGAGTGTCCTTGTTGATCAGATAGACCTTGTTGTAGTTGTCCGGTCCGCCGAGAACACAGTCGGCCCACAGATACGGGGTATCTTTGCTGGTACCGATAAAGAGTCCGCCTCCGGCAGTCGGTACATTGGCCACTACATCCCAGTTCATATCCCAGATAACGACGTTACCGACGTTCATGCTGACTGTCGCGTTAAGCTGACCGTATTTGTCGTTGTACCAGGAGCTTCCCTGTCCGGGGTGCGGTTTGGAGCCGGGGCCGGTATAGACCTTTGCGGCGAGTCTTTTTGTTTTGAAGTCGACAATACCCATTACGTCACTTCCCTGCGAAGCGATCATATAGTATCGGCCGATCTCTTTTCCTTCGTTCAAGAATGCGTCGTGCAGGATCTTTCCGATGTTCGGAATGTCACCGACGATCGGGAAATCGGGCTTGCTGTAGTCTACGATATAGACATGGCCGCCGTCTTTGAGCGCGAACGCGAAGTAGGGTCCGTACGGAGTGTCGGCGATCGAAGCTACACGGCTCGGCCCGATGTTGCCGTCGGGATCGATGACGCCCGCAGTCTGATAGACTTTGAGAGGCTCGAGTGTCAGTGCGTCACAGAGTACGGCACCTCCCGGATTGTAGTTACCCGCCATCACATACTTTCCGTCCGGAGAGACCGCGAGACCTCGAGACTCCTGACCGACCTGAACACTGGCAAGAGCAGGCTGTCCCGGAGCGGCGAGGTCAAACATTGTCAGTCGTCCGGATCGGCTGATGGAGTATGCATATCTTGGCATACGCTTGTTTGTAACGGTTACGTGAACCGCAAATCCCGCTTTGTGGCGAGAGAGAACTTTACCGGTTGTACCGTCGATGAAGTCGACGAGAGACGCATCGCGTTCGGTCGCGAAAACGATATCCATAACGCTCTTGACATCTGTAGCATGCGGATACTTTTTCGCCAGAGCCTTTCTGTCGGCCAGAACTTTCCACGTCTTTTTGACCTCATCCAGATCCAGGCGAAGCTCGACTGTGTTTTTCCAGTGCATAAGCCAGTCTACCATGCCGGCTGCGTCATCCCTGCTAAACATATGTTTCCACTCCGGCATCGCCGTTCCGGGCTTACCGTTGAGGATAGTGTCCGCCAGCATCTGGGCATTCTTCTTTTTGAGTGCCTTGGGTCTAAGGTCGGAACCGACACCCCCCTGGTGAATCGGACCGTGACATCCCTGGCACTCTTTTTCGTAGACTTTCGCGAAGTCCATCTTCGATGTACCGGCATAGAGCGAACCGGCGACCATTGAAACACATGCAGCCATACCAAGCAGTTTCGATAGCTTCATTTTCTCTCCTTTTTTTGAGGTTTCCTCCCCTCATGAAGAACATGCCGAAAGGCCGTTCTCACCACTCTCCCTGACTCTCCTCCTTACCTTCCTGCAGTCTCTTCTTCTCCTG
>WGAW01000015.1 GCA_015494675.1 Hydrogenimonas sp.
AAATTAATCTACCGCTTAAAATAAAAATTATAAAATGTTTCAAAATGAATTCAAAAAGGGAGACGGGCATGAAAAAGGTGATCATATCGGCATTGGCGGGTGCGGCTATACTGCTTGTGTCGGGATGCGGGGAGTCTGCGGACAACTTCTCCGCGCAAAAGGCGGGCGGAGGATACGTGATAATGGATACGAAAGGGGGTAATATTCCTTACCCTAACGATATCCTCTTCGCTCCTTCGGAGGGTCAACCCGCCGACGGAACACTCAACATTCCATTCGATGCCAACGACAGCGATGCGGGTGTAAAGGCAGCACTCGATACCCTCGACGGCTTCTCCACGACCGCTTCGATCAGCATTGGAATAAGCGGAGATATAAACTCCTCTACGCTTGCCGGAAACATTCACCTCTACGAAGTGGCGGCGACCGAATCGAACGCCACCTCTCCCATACCCGTCGTAGGCGCCGTTCTTTCGGAGCTTACTTACGGTGTAGACTATGTAGCGGCGGCCACAAAGAGCCGCATAGCCATCCTTCCTCTCAAACCGCTAAAAGGCGGCAGCCACTACATGGTCATGCTAAGCAGCGGTATAAAAGATACGGCGGGCCGCCCCATAGAGTCCGACTATATCACGTCGCTTCTGCTCGGGAGCGCTCCGCTGATCGACTCATCGGGAAATCCCGCGATCGTAGTAGACAGCGATCCTGCGGCAAACAGGGCGAAGCTGCAGCAGCTCGAGGGGATTCGGCAGTTGACCAGGCAGATGCTCAATGTAGCCGGCCGCGACATGAACGTATCTGAAAGCGATGTTGTAGCGATCTGGAGCTTCACGACCCAGAGCATAGGAAAAGTGGCGGAGGCTTTCGCGTCGAACAACGAAAACGGGGCCATACTCTACTTGAGCGATACAAACCTCACATCCAAAGAGTTTCTACTCGGCGCCGGATACGATGTAAACGGTACGATGATCGGAAGCGCCGAGGTCTACGCCGGAACGCTCTCGAACCTGCCCTACTATCTGGGCATACCTTCGGCGCAGAACCCGTTTGCCCCTCTAACGGACTCGTTCATCTTCCAAAACGGCAGCGACATGCCGACCGAAACGGGCAGAGTCACCGTTCCGGTTCTGGCAACCGTGCCATCCGCCGCTTCCGGGTGTACGGAGCCTGCAGCCGGATGGCCCGTAGCCATCTTCCAGCACGGCATCACCAGAAACAGGCTCGACGTTCTGGCCGTATCGGAAGCATTCGCAAAGATCTGCTACGCGGTAGTGGGCATAGACCTGCCCCTGCACGGCATAGCCGATACGACGAACCCGCTCTATATGGGCTCTTACGAGCGTACATTCAACCTCGATTTCCTGACACAGGATGCCAATGAAACCATTCTGGCAAAAGCGCCGGACGGAAAGCCCGACAGCTCCGGAATACACTATATAAACCTCACGAGCCTTCTGACGGCAAGAGACAATATCCGCCAGAGCACATCTGACTACATAGCCCTTCATAACGCCATTGCCGCGAATTCCGTGGGCGTAAAGCTGGACGGAACCAAGGTCGCGTTTGTAGGCCACTCGCTTGGCACGATGGCTCCGTTCGGCTACTTTGCAAAGCAGGATCTTGCCGGACTATCGCTGAACTCCGTCGTTCTCTCCGTACCCGGCGGCGGCATCACAAGCATTATGGTCAACTCACAGACTTTCGGAGGCGCCATAGTCAAGGGGCTCGAAGAAGCCGGCCTAAAGCAGGGCTCCGACGAGTTCAACTCGTTCCTGAACGCCATGCAGACGGCGCTCGACGATGCAGACCCGCTCAACTATGCGGCGACGGTCAGCCAGAAACATAAGATCCTGATACACGAGGTCGTAAACGACGACGTCATACCCAATAGCGTAGCCACCGATCCCCTTGCGGGCGGCTTCCCGCTGCTGAAGCTGATGAGCGCGAAAGACATAACGACCTATTCGTTCCCGCCCGATACGAATGCAACGACGATCTACCCGACCACCAATGTAACCTCCACCGTTTTCAAAAGCGGAAACCACCGCTCTCTCCTGGTTCCCGACTACAACCGGAATACTACGGAAGAGATGCAGACAGAGATGGTCTCCTTCATCTTCTCGGAAGGAGCAGCGATAGAGGCGAACCTTACAAAAATAGCGAACTGAGTTACGTAAATTGCGGGCAGAGCCCGCAATTTGGCATGTGGTTGGCGGCCCTGCAAGCCATTAAAGATTCTATATCTCAGGTTTTGTCGACAAGATCGTAGAGGGCGCGGATCTCCTGCGCCCATATAGTGTCGTCTATCGTCTCCAGAATGAGCGGGATGCCGTCCATTCTCGGATCGTTCATTATGAAGCCGAAGGCGTCCCACCCTATCTCTCCGCATCCGAGCGAGTGGTGACGGTCCACCCTGCTTCCGAGTTTCGGCTTCGAATCGTTTAGGTGCATCCCCTTCAGATACTCGAAACCCACGATCCTGTCGAACTCCTCCATCGTCTCTTCGTACGCCTCTTTCGACCTCAGATCGTAGCCGGCAGTAAATGTATGACACGTATCGAGGCAGACGCCTACCCTGCTTCTGTCGGCCGTCCTCTCTATAAGGTAGGCCAGATGCTCGAACCTGTACCCCAGGTTGCTCCCCTGGCCGGCGGTATTCTCGATGACAAGGGTGACCCCTTCGGTTTCGTTAAGCGCTATATTCATAGACTCCGCTATCAAATCGAGGCACGCCTCTTCGTCGATCTTTTTCAGATGGCTGCCGGGATGGAAATTTAGCTTGTCGAGTCCTAGCTGTTCGCACCTTTTCACTTCGTCTATGAAAGCGTCGAGGCTCTTTTTGCGCTTCTCCTTCTCGGGGTGGCCTAGGTTTATCAGGTAGCTGTCGTGCGGAAGCACGTGTTCGGGCTCTATGCCGCTCTCTTCTAGATTCTCTTTAAAAAGCTCTATCGTCTCTTCATCGAGCGGCTTGGCACTCCACTGGCGCTGGTTTTTGGTAAAGAGCGCAAAAGCTTTCGCACCTATCGCTTTGGCGTTCAGAGGAGCGTTGAAGACACCCCCAGAAGCCGAGACGTGCGCTCCTACATATTTTTGCGACATTTTCTATCTCTCCGTTATCTTAATAAGTATACGATTCAGCCTGTCCCTGAATCGGGCCGAGGCGCTATCGAAAGTGTAGATTATATCGAATCTGCCTTCCTCATATATACGCTGCACCATCCTGCCGCTCTCATGCTCCAGCCCCTCCCCGCCGAAAATGGGCCGCTTCGAGAGTATACGGGCCAGGGTTCCGGGCGGATAGTCGGCCTTCAGATACTTCCTGTAAAACTCCCGCTCCGACATACACTTGGAGTCTACACATACCCTTTTACCCACACTAAGGGCAAAGACGGGGCGCCCGGAGTAGTAGATCTGAACCTTTACGATATTTTTACCGCGATATATGAACCCCATATCCGCGTACTTCAAAGAAGCCGATTTGATCACTATCAGAGCCGGCTGCGGCTTTTCATAATACTTTGCACCGCAGCTTCCCAATACAAAAACCGTAATCAGAAAAAACAGATATCTCACTACATTCCCTCTTCCCAAGCCTGCAGCCGCGGCTTCATAATTGAATATGGATACAATTTTATAATAGTTTAAGTAAAATTCACTATAATTTCACCCACAAACCGTTGATGGCCCCTTCATCTAGCGGTCCAGGATGCAAGGTTTTCATCCTTGTCACAGGGGTTCGAGTCCCCTAGGGGTCACCACTTTCTCTCCACTCGAAAATTTTGATTCCTACTCTTTTTTTGATAAACCCAACAACTCATGGATTTTTTCGCGCATGCGTTTTGCATGCGTTCCCTGCCAATATATCTTTTTGCACTTCGGGCACTGCCAGAAGCCGTCGAGCCAGCGGTATGTCTCTTTCGGAATCGATGTGAAGCTCCCCTCCTTCTCGACCGGCACAAGCTCCCTGTTGCAGCACAGAGAGCGGCGAAAGGGCCTTGCATACCTCGCAAGATCGAATATAGCTGCCACCCTCCTGACCTGGCTCTTCGCCTCTTCGCACCTCAACACCACAATGGCTTCGGGCGACCTCTCCTGAAGCCTCCGGTCGCAGGTAAGGCCTATGCGTCCGAATCTGCACCTGGCTACGATCTCATCGTCCGATATATCGTCTCTGTAGTATGTATCGAACCCCAGCAGCCTAAGATACTTCGCGACTTTCGAAAGATGAACGTCGCATACAAACCTGATCTTTATACCGACTCCTTCAACTATCTATACAAGATTCAGCCCATCGGATACAAAACCGCCCGGTGAACGCTGTCGCAGGCTTTCAATATATCGTCGTCGAGAGTCACATCGAGTGCGGCGAGCGTCTCGTCGAGCTGACTCTCGTCGGTCGCACCGATGATGGAGGAGGCGACGAAGTCGTGGTTCATACTCCACGCGACGGCGAGTGTGGTCAGACTCATGCCCGCCGCCTGTGCAATCTCCAGATATAGAGCCGTAGCTTCGAGTGTTTTTTCGTTTAGATACCTCTGAGCCTGGGCTCTTACTCTGGGGTTTTTGTCTTCCAGATATTTCGTAAAGCGCGCGCCCGGAGGGTAGAACTCACCGTTGTATTTGCCGCTCAGCACCCCGCCGGCAAGCGGAGCGTACGGCAGCAGCGATATCTTCTCTTTGCGGCAGACCTCCGCAAGCTCATCCATAAAACGGCGATTCAGAAGCGAAAAGTTGTTCTGAATCGACTCGAAACGGGCAAGACCCCTGTAACGGCTGGTCTCGTTCGCTTTCGTAAGGCCGTATGCAGTATCGTTCGAGGTTCCTATGTACCGCACCTTGCCGCTTTGAACGAGCCTGTCGAACGCTTCCAGGCTCTCCTCTATCGGCACCACGCTGTCGGGCCAGTGCATCTGGTACAAATCGATATAGTCCGTCTTGAGCCTTTTTAGACTCCCCTCGACGGCCCTCTCTATATGAAAACGGTCTATCGCCGTCATTCCATGGCGTATGGGAGGTACGAACCATCCGCTTGCGGCACCCGCAACCTTGGTGGCCAAAATGATGGAGTCACGAGGTTTGCCGGACATCCACTCACCTACGATCTCCTCTGTCGTACCGGCCCACGAACTTCTGGGAGGTACCGGATAGAGCTCGGCCGTATCGAAAAAGTTGATACCGCGATCGTACGCTTTGTCCATTATCGCGAACGACTTTTTCTTGTCGCAGAAAGAGCCGAACGTCATGGTACCCATGCAAAGCGGCGTTACCCGCAGGCCGCTACGGCCTATATAACGATACTCCATTCTTTTCTCCTTATTTCATTTATGTTACTCCTTTTGCGGGCAAAGCCCGCAAAAGGACAGGGACTGAGGTCCCTACAACCCCCTAACGCTTTGAAACACAAGTTTCAAGACGGCCCCGCACCAAAGTGCGACGCCGGGAAGGCGATGGTCGGCCGCTTCCCGGTGCCACTCTATTCATTTTGGTTCATATTATATTGATTAGCTGTTGATAAAGTTTA
>WGAW01000016.1 GCA_015494675.1 Hydrogenimonas sp.
CCTTCCCTTCAGCAGATGGTTTACGAGCTTTCAAAAAAAAGAGTTGTTGCATAAGAAAAACTTCTACAAATGCTATATATTATTAAATAAAATTGTATTATTAAAATTAGTTCATGAAAGATTGAATATTTTTAAGAAAAGTAACAGTCACCCCGATTTATAATGGAGTATGATTAAAAATATTGATGAGGTTTTGCAACTGTATCTGTTTTATGAATTGGGTGAGCCGGATTCATCGGAACTCGACTTCAGTTTCGAGATTCCTACGAAAGATTGGAGCTCGTCGATAGAGCAGGACTATATAAGTATCTACCTGCTCGAAATCGACGAAAACAGGCAGCTTCGTAAAAACGAGTGGCAAAGAGAGTATGGAGCCAACGCCGTAAAAAGCTCCAAGCCCCCGGTGATGCTGGATCTCTACTATCTGATTATGACATTCGACAAAGATAAAGATTCGGCTCGTGAGCATGAGCTTATGAGCGAAATTCTAAGAGCTGTCTATCGATTCTCATCGATAGAGAAGGGCGGTTACGGCCTGACCCCCGAGCTTCAGAAGCTGCTGGAAGTCATTACGATAGATGTCTATCCGAAGGGTTATCTCGACGATCGGCTCGGTCTGCAGCTTTGGAGTGCCATAGACCAGAATGCAAGGCCGTTCACTATCTTGAAAGTTACGGCACCTCTCGAGCTCGGAATAGAGAAAAGCGGCCCTCCTGTAAAGACGAAAGATATATCTTACGAACCCCTGAAAGAGAGGCTGTATGCACTTTCGGGGCGTGTCATTTTTGAAGAGGGCGGAGCAGAGATGCCGATAGCTTCGGCCTCCGTTGCGCTGAAAAAAGGGAGCCGGACTCTTCAGAGTGTGAAGACGGATGCGACGGGCCGTTTTGCGCTTATGCGAATCGTGCCGGAGAGTCTCGTTCTGGAAGTATCGGCCGACGGGTATCAGACCGTGACCCTGCCGCTGGAGAATATTCAAGATGCGGCCAAAAAACCTTTGACCGTAAAGCTTGAAAAATGATGCTACAAAACATACGGATAGAAAAACCAACTTAAAAAAGGAGGCGTTCAATGTCAGAGTATCTATCACCCGGGGTTTACATAGAAGAGTTCGAGATGGGGGCGAAGCCGATAGAGGGGGTATCTACGAGTACGGTGGGATTTGTGGGTGCCGCTTCGAATTTGACCGATGCGTCGAAGATTGCGGACGCTACGACAGCTGCCGCAAATGCGACTGAAGGCAGCGTCAAAACCCATGTAAAGACGGTTGCCGCAAAACTGCTTTTTGTGAGCAACAAGGTAAAAGCAGGCAGCTTAGAGGCCGCAGAGAGTGCACTCGGCGAACTGAAGAGCGAGCTGGAGTCGGCAATCGAGGCAGCCGCCGCGATTACCGATCAGACCAAGATCGACAAGGCAAATGCCGCTGTAAAAGCCGCAAAAAAGGCGTTCGAGGTGGCAAAGTCGCAATTCAATGCAAATAGGGCGCTATTCGTTTCGAGCTGGGCCGATTTCGTCTCCAAGTATGGAGTCTACTCCGATAGCGCTCCGTATCTTGCACCCGCTCTCTACAGCTTCTTCGCAAACGGCGGAAAGCGCTGTTATGTGGTAGGAGTCTGGGAAAACAGTGATACGGCACTCAAAGGGAGCGACGCAGGTCCCGGCAAACGAACGGGCCTCGAAGCGCTGAAAGAGGTGGATGAAGTGAGTATTCTTGCCGTACCGGGAGCAACGTCGAAAGCGGTTCAGCAGGCGATGATAACCCAGTGTGAACTTCTCAAGGACCGCTTCTGCATTCTCGACAGCGAAAAAGATGCGGATATGAGCAAAGTGAAAACGCAAAGAGAGGGTCTCACTTCAGACAAAGGTTACGGAGCGCTCTACTATCCGTGGATCAAAATGGGTGTCGAAGTAGAGAACAACGGCAAGACGGAACTTAAAAGCATGTTTGTCCCTCCAAGCGGCGCGGTCGCCGGAGTTTATGCCAGAAGCGACACCGAAAGGGGAGTACACAAAGCGCCCGCCAACGAAGTGGTGCGCAATGTGACCGAGCTTGAATTCACTCTCACCGATGCGGAGCAGGATATTCTAAATCCCAAGGGAATAAACTGCATACGCTCTTTCAGCGGACGGGGCATAAGGGTCTGGGGTGCGCGCACAATCTCCGGCGACTCTTCATGGAAATATGTGAATATAAGAAGGCTCTTCATCTATCTGGAGGAGTCGATAGAGGAGGCTACCCAGTGGGTCGTTTTCGAACCCAACGACGAGCGTCTGTGGGCGCGTGTCAGGCAGACGATAGAGAATTTCCTCAACCGTGTCTGGAGAGACGGCGCGTTGATGGGCAACACGCCCGAAGAGGCATACTTCGTAAGATGCGACCGTACGACTATGACGCAGGACGACATAGATAACGGCAGGCTTATAGTCGTAATAGGCGTGGCTCCCGTGAAACCGGCAGAGTTTGTCATATTCAGAATCGCCCAGTGGACCGCAAATGCGAACCGGTAGCGAAAGAGCGATAAATATATTTCAAAAGAGGGAGGAGTAGAAGATGCCAGCAACCAGAAAAGACCCTTTGAGAGGTTTCAGATTTCTTGTAGAGATAGATGGAATCGTACAGGCGGGTTTCCAGGAGGTGACGGTGCCGGAGAGTGCGCAGGATCCTATCGAATACAGAGAGGGTACCGACAGGCCGACGGTTCGTAAAATCCCGGGGCTTATCAAGTATGGAAACGTGGTGCTTAAGTGGGGAGCCACCGATTCTCTTGAGCTTTCGAACTGGCGTAAAATGGTAGAGGACGGCAAGATCGGCGAAGCGAGAAGAAATATGGCGATCATCGTGCTGGATGAGGAGGGGAACGAAGGTGCAAGGTGGGTTTTCAACGACGCCTGGCCCACCAAGTATGATGCGCCCGACCTCAAAGGTACCGGAAACGACATAGCGATCGAGACACTCGAAATCGCCCACGAGGGCATGAGAAGGGTTAGCTGATGGCGCTGCAGACGGAGTTTGAGTTCGAACTGCCAAAAGGGTATGTCGATTCTGATGGAACGCTGCACAAAAAGGGAACGATGCGTCTGGCGACGGCGAAGGATGAGATTTTGCCTCAGAAAGACCCGAGGGTGCAGGCCAACCCGGCCTACCTCTCTGTCATTCTGCTCTCGCGCGTAATCACCCGTCTCGGCTCTTTGCCCGATGTCACTCCGAAGGTGATAGAGGATCTCTTTCTGGCCGACCTTTCGTATCTGCAGGAGCTCTACGAGAGGATCAACAACGACGAGATCACTTTCAAAGTCAAATGCCCATACTGCGAGAGGGAGACGGAGGTGAATTTCGGCGCCCCAAAGAGCTGAAAAGCTACCCGCTCGATACACTATACAGCGAGGTGGCTTTTGTAGCATACCATTTTCACTGGAGTAGCGAGGAGGTGCTCGATATGCCGCACTGGGAGAGAAGGGAGTGGTGCGAGCAGATCAGCCGTATAAACCGTAAAATCGCAGAAGAGGAGCCGAGAGTTTCGCTATGAAGCATCTGCCTAAAATCGAAACCGTTTTCGAAAGAGTGGCGCTTTTCAAGGGGTACGAGCCGATAACCGCGCGCTTTTTGAACCGGGTCGAAAAGAGAACCCCCCGGCTTAGCCGGATGCGAAGAGGTACAGCACTTTTTTTCAGGCGTGGCAGGGGTTTTACCTATGTGCAGAACTTTTTTACGGCAAATTCCCGGGTAGAGCGGCACTTTCATAC
>WGAW01000017.1 GCA_015494675.1 Hydrogenimonas sp.
AGCCATAAGAGTTCTGTTTAACATAACCTCTCCTAAATGAAAATGAATATCAGAATGATAAAGAAAGAGACCTTTTGATAAGCTTAATGAGAATCAATATCAGTATAAAATTTCCAAATAGAGATGAAGGGAGGCGAAGAGCCTCTCCCTGATCATTTTTTTATAAGAGTTTTGGATGTATAGATCTCGTAGAGTATGGGTATTATCAGAAGACTCAAAACCGCCGAACTCACGACTCCGCCGATCATCGGTGCCGCTATTCGCTGCATCACTTCGCTGCCTACGCCGTGGTGGTACATGATGGGCAGAAGTCCTGCGAGTATCGCAAATACGGTCATCAGTTTCGGCCTTACCCTCTGAACCGCTCCCTCGAATATGGCTGCTCTGAGCATCTTCTTGTCGAGTCTTCCCTCTCTTTTGAGAGCCTCATGCACACTCTCCTGCAGGTATACGATCATGACTATGGCCGTTTCGGCGGCGACTCCAAGCAGTGCCAGGAAGCCGACTACCACGGCGACGCTCATGTTGAAATCGAGCCAGTCTATATACAGAAGTCCGCCCAGAAGCGCGAACGGCAGGGTAAAAAAGACGATAAGAGTCGGTACCGTCTTTTTCAGCGCGAAGTAGATGAGTACGAGAATCACAAGAAGCACCATCGGAGCGATCCACATTATCTTTTTCATGGCACTCTGCAGATACTCCGACTGGCCGGCCCACTCGATATAGTAGCCAGATGGCATTTTAAGCTCGGAGAGCACCTTCTGCGCTTCGGTTTTGTACTCGGCCGGACTGACACCGTTTTTGGGCGTGATATATATGAAAGTTACAGGTTTGGCCATCTCGGTTTTGATGACGGAAGCGCTCTCTTTGTAGTGCACATCGGCCAAAGAGGAGAGCGGTACGAACCCGAGCGGCGTCTTTACCTGAAGGTTGCGTATCGCCTCTATCGTGCGGCGCTCCTCCTCTTCGAAACGGATCGCCAGAGGGTACCTCTCGAGCCCTTCTATTATCGTGCCGACCTTCATCCCGCCTATTCCGAGGGATGTGTAGGCGAGTATCTCGTTTTTCGTAATACCGTAACGTGCAGCAGCCGCTTCGTCTATGTCGATATCTATGTAGTAGCCGGCATCGGACTGGTCCGCAAAAACAGACATCGTCTCACTCATGCCGCGAAGCTTCTGCTCTATCTGCGAGCCGATCTTTTGCAGGGTTTTAAGATCGTCGCCGTAGAGTTTGATGCCCAGAGGGGTTCTGATGCCCGAAAGCAGCATATCTATTCGCCCCCTGATCGGGTAGGTCCAGGAGTTGACGAGTCCCGGAACCTGGAGCGCATCTTCGAGCTCCTGCTGAAGCTTTTCGTAGGTCATCCCCTCACGCCACTCGCTTTCGGGTTTGAAGGTTATGATCGTCTCGAGCATACCGAGCGGAGCCGGGTCGGTCGCGGTATCGGCACGACCCCCTTTTCCGAAAACGGTATTGACTTCCGGAAAGCTTTTGATTATCTTGTCGGTTTTCTGGGTCAGCTCTTTGCTAAGATCTACGCTGATGCCGTAGGGAGTGACGGGCATATACATGAATGTCTGTTCGTTCAACATCGGCATGAACTCCCACTTCAGCTTCTCGTAGACCGGCACCATCCATACAAGCAGGGCGATTGCCGCCAGTATCACCAGATACTTCAGTTTTATACCTATGGTCAGGATCGGGTTGTAGAGCCATATGAAGAAGCGGTTCAGAGGGTTTTTGTTTTCGCTTGGAATTTTACCCTTTACGAACCATACCATCAAAACCGGAACCAGCGTGACGGCCAGCAGCGCCCCGGCTGTCATCGCAAACGTTTTCGTAAAGGCCAGTGGTGTAAAGAGAAGCCCCTCCTGTCCGGAGAGTGCGAATATGGGCAGAAACGAAACGACGACCAGTGCAAGAGCGAAGAATATGGGGCGGCCTACAGTCTTTGAAGCTTTGACGATAGCCGCGATACGCTCTTTGTCGGTTATGGGTCCTCTCTTTTCGATTTTATGTATCTCTTTGTGTGCGTTTTCGATCATTACGATCGAAGCGTCCACCATCGCGCCGATGGCTATGGCGATGCCTCCGAGACTCATTATATTGCTTCCGATGCCGAACATCTTCATCAGTAGAAAGGTTATCCCGATAGTAAGAGGAAGTACGATCAGAACTATCAGGGAGCTTCTGAGATGGACGAGAAAGAGCGCAATGACGATTACGACTATCAGGCTCTCCTCGAAGAGTGTCGATTTCAGCGTCTCGACCGCTTTTTCAATGAGGCTGCTTCTGTCGTAGGTCTCCACTATCTGTACATCGTCGGTTTTGAGGCTTTGAAGCTTCTTCTTTACATCCTGTATGACACGATAAGCGTCCGCTCCGTAGCGTATCATGACGATTCCGCCGACCACTTCGCCCTCGCCGTTGAGATCGGCTACGCCGCGCCTTGGAGCGGGTACCTTCTCTACACGCCCCAGATCTCCTATCGTAACGGGGATTCCGCCCCTTTCGGCCACGACTATGCTGCGTATATCGTCGAGGCTGCGTATGTATCCGCGGGCCTGGACCATCCACTCGTAACCGTTTTGAATCACTATGCGCCCGCCGGTATCGTTGTTGTTGGCCTTCAGCACGCGCGATATGTCGGTAACGGAGAGGTTGTGTCTTACCAGAGCGTCGTTGCTGAGCGTCACCTGCCATGTTGGAACGAACCCTCCGACGGAGGCTACATCGCTGACGCCGTCGACCCCCATAAGGGCATACTTGTATGTGTAGTCCTGCAGCGTGCGAAGCTCCGCAAGGTTTTTCGTTTTGCTGACAAGTGCGTACTCATATACCCAGCCGACTCCCGAGGCGTCGGGCCCCAAAGAGACCTCGACTCCGGGCGGGAGGGAGCTTTGGATGGCGGCCAGCTGTTCGAGCACCCGGCTCCTACCCCAGTATAGGTCGGTTCCCTCCTTGAATATGATGTATATGAGTGCGTTTTCGTAGGTCGAGAAGCCCCGAACCGTCTCTATGTCGGCGATCGCCAGAAATTTGGTGATAAGCGGGTAGGTGACCTGGTCTTCGATGATGTTCGGGCTCTGGCCGTTCCACTTCACCTCTACGATCACCTGCGGAGGCGAGAGGTCGGGAAGCGCGTCGAGCGGCGTATTTTTTACGGCCCAGAACGATCCCATAACGATGAAGAGTGTCGCCATCAGGATTAGAAAGCGGTTTTTGACACTGAAGTCTATGATCTTCTCAATCATGACGACACCTAAAATAGCCCGTTGATCTGGGCGTCGCTGTCGATCATGAAGAGCGCTTTGTTCACCACTTCGTCGCCCTCTGAAAGACCGGAGAGAACTGCATAGTGCTCGTTGTCTATCGGTTTTACCTCTATCTCCACCGGCTCATACTCCCCTTCGAACTCTCCGGCTTTGAAGGCGTACCACTTTCCCATTTTGCGTATTACGGCTGTACGCGGAAGCATAAGCATACCCGCACTTTCCGTTTCGGCAGTAAGGGTCGCGAACATTCCGGGCAGAAGGCGGGCTTTCGGATTCTTTATCTCCAGCCGTAGGGTGGCGAGTGCGTTTTTGGGGTCGATACTAGGATAGAGAAGCGGTTTGTGCGCCTCGAAGGTCTCCGGCAGCGCTTTTGTGCTCACAATAAATTTCGATGCTCTTAAAAGTGTCTGAATATCGGGCTCGCTCACTTTAGCCTCCATCCAGATATTGTCGAGTCCTACGATCGTGAATAGGTTCGATTTTGCGTTGAACGCACTCCCCTCTGTCAGGTTTTTTTCGAAGATAAATCCTGATGAAGGAGCTCTCACAAAAGTGTACGGATCGCTTTTTTTGCCTCTTTCGAGAGCGCTTATCTCATTTTTGCCGATGCCCAGAAGCTGAAGTTTCAGCTTAGCGCTTTCGACCATATTCGAATTGCCTCGTCTTTTTGCATAGTTGATGGAGTTGATGTACTCCTCTTTTGCTTTGAAAACCTCGGGCGAATAGACTTTTGCCAGCACCTGCCCCTTTTTGACTCTCATATATATTCTGTCGGCATAGAGTTTTACCACATATCCGCCGAATCTTGCCACGACCTCCTGCACAAGTGTTTCATCCGTTTTCAAGAGGCCGTAAAATTGCCTCTTAAAAGCGGCTGAAACCTTTTTGACTTTGACTGTCTGTACATTGAAAAGCTGTTCCACAGTCGGTTTTTCGGCAGCCATAATAAAAAGGGGCAGCAGTAGCAGTAATGTTTTTTTCATATCTCTTCTCCCAGAATAGCTTCTATTTTTGCTAGAGTAATAAAATATTTTGCGCGTGCGGTTATCGCTTCCGAATCGAGTCTCAGCTTCTGCTCCACAAGGTCTATAAATTTGTACAGATCTCCGCCTGCGGCAATCTCCGAACGTAT
>WGAW01000018.1 GCA_015494675.1 Hydrogenimonas sp.
ACCTCGGTACTGTGCTCATGGTGCGCCTCGGGTACGAAACCGAGACCGAACCTCTTTATGAGCTCTTCGGCCAATGCACGATCTACCGGTATATCTCCAAAAGGTGTCTCGTAAAGATCATATTCGCTTACGCTGGTACCGCCCAGATATACACGATGGCTCGGACCTATGACGGCCACACGGCTCACACCGCTGTTTCCGAGCAGCCTGTGCGCCACATTGGCCGTAAAACCGGAAAATACGTAACCTGCATGCGGCACGATTACGGCTCTCGTCTTGGTTTCCAGCAGTTTCGGATCGCGGATACTCTTTTCGAGCATCTCGTTGAATTGATCGAACATCATTCTTATCTCTTCGGCGGATGCCGGGTAGAACTGCCCTGCTACCGCCGCTTCTCTTCTTTTCATTTTTTTTCCTCCTTTGTCGGAATACGCCGACGGGGCAAAGCCCCATCAGCTACGCTAACGCTGTGTTCTCCTCAGCGGAGAGCTCACGCGCAGATAAACCGCGCTTTGTATTAATCTCCTCCTTTGTCGGAATACGCCGACGGGGCAGAGCCCCAACGGCTACGTTGACACTGGGTCCGCTTCGGCAGCGGGCCCACGCGCAGATAAACCGCACGCAACCTAAAACCTAAAACCTAAAACCTAAAACCTAAAACCTAAAACCGAAAAACGAATAACGAATAACGAATAACGAAAAACGAATAACGAAAAACGAACGACTACATTCACTCCCACACCCCCTCTATCTCCCGGTTACATTTGGGGCAGCGGCCGTCGACCAGCCTGTTTACCGTTACACTGTAACCCGTTCTGTCTATGAGCAGTTCGTTGCACCCGGGGCAGTGGGTATCTCCGTGTACCGGTACGTTTCCGAGGTAGACGTAGTAGAGTCCGGCATCTTGCCCGATCCTCTTTGCACGCATAAGTGTATCGATTCCTGTCCATTCGTGGTCTCTCATTTTATAGTCGGGATGAAAGGCGCTCAAATGCCACGGTACATGGCGTCCAAGATCGTCGGCTATAAATCCGGCCATCTCTTCGAGATCTTTGTCGCTATCGTTTTCACCCTCTATAAGCAGTGTCGTCACCTCGACCCAAATACCCTCGGCGACCATTTTGCGCAGTGTATCTTTCACCGCCTCCAGACCCCCTTTGAGTACCTTTTTATAGTAGCCTTCGTCCCAGCTTTTTAGGTCTATGTTGGCCGCATCGAGCCAGGAGGGCATATCTTCTATTATTTCTGGGCTCTCAAAGCCGTTCGAGACGAAAATGTTTTTCAGCCCCCTCTCTTTTGCGATGACTCCTATATCCTTTGCGTAAGGGTAGAAGATAGTCGGCTCGTTATATGTGTACGCTATGGATGCGGCACCGTTTTCTATAGCCAGATCCACCATCTTCTCGGGAGTCACGTAGACCTCTTCGTTCACTTTTGTCTCCTGGGATATCTGCCAGTTCTGGCAAAACGGACACTTGAAGTTGCACCCTACCGTTCCAAACGAAAGTGCCGTCGTGCCGGGAAGCATATGGTAGATCGGTTTTTTCTCTATCGGGTCTACGTTCAGTGCGCTCGGATGGCCGTAAACCAGAGTTTTGAGCTCTCCCTTCACGTTTTTGTTGACTCCGCAGACACCTACCTGCCCCTCCTTCATCTTGCAGTAGTGGCGGCATAGCAGACATACGATGCGATTTTTCTCCTCTTCGCTTTTATAGTATTTCATTTAGTCCCCTTCCATGAAGCAACTTGATACTACTTGCCTCAATTATTACGATTTTAACTCTTTCCGGAAGATTTGTCAAGGTTTGTTTAAGGTTTAGAGAGAATCAGGGAAGAAGCGGCTGTTATTCGAAAAAGGCTCTTTCACAAGGAAATGTTATCTTGAACTTCAGTGAACCGTTCTGCTCAATATTAACGGTACCGTCCATCTCTTCCACGGTAAGCCTGACCAGCATCATTCCGAGCCCGTCGCTCTTTTCGAAAACTTCCGTATCTACCGGCACGTGCCCCCGCTGCATATAGAGCAGTGTCGCCTCACCTTCGTCGCCGAGCAGGGAGATCTTGACGGAAAGCCTTTCGTTCTCCGCGGCTTCGGCATGTTTTATGGTGTTTGTGAAGAGCTCATTCAGAACTATTCCAAGCTTCAGCATCTTCTCAAGCGGCAGGGCGAAACTGTTCGCATCCACCTCAACCTCTATCTGCCGCCCGTATGCACTGCTAATCAGTTCGACCAGATTCTTTATATAAGCTTCGGCATTCACGTTTTCGAGGTCATCGGTTCTGTAGAGAGCGTCGTGCACCATCGCCATCATCTCTATTCTGAGCCTGTTTTTTTCCAGTATCTCTTCAGGCGATTCGCCTCCGCCCTCTTTTAATTTCATTATCTGAAGTCCGAGAATCGAAGATATCTTGTTTAGATTGTTCTTTATGCGGTGGTGAATCTCTTTTATCAAAATCTCTTTCTGCCTGTTTGCATGTTCGAGCTTTTTGTAGGTAAGCTCTGTAGATATATGGTAAAAAAGGGCAACCAGAATCACTACAATGGTGCTTGCGATCATGTTTATAAGCGGGACCATATGAAAGAGAGGATGGCTGGAAAAGGCTCCGTATCCGTATATGCTTACTCCCACCCAGAATATGAAGTGTATAACCGTCATCCATATAGCTGTTGTGAGCCTGAAGAAAAAGAAGAATCCGAATATCGGGAAAAACGGGTAGACCGTCACGAAGTCGTAGAAGTGCTTGCTCAGCATCGCCGTACTGCTCTCTATCTCTATTACAAGAAGAAACAGAAGCGCGTACAGAGAGGTCTTTTTTGAGATAAGAAAAGCTACAAGCAGAACGCTCAAAACGATAGCGAGGGCGAACTTGGCGTAAAAGACACTCCTATGCCCCATATAGAGGGCGAGCAGAGAGAGGGATATCAACATGATTACAGAGGAGAAGTATAGCCCCCCGAGCATAATCTTTTTGTGGTCTCTGCCCTGAAAAAAGATTTTTACCGGCTCGCTGACCACTTCAACCTCCCGCTATTCGCTTAAACAGGCAGAACCCGCCCGCTTATCCGCATGCCGTCGTAAGGAGAGAGCGGATCGTCGAAACAGAATTCGAAATCCGGATCGAAGAGCAGAAGATCGGCGTCGTAGCCGGGCAGTACAGCCCCCTTTTTGCCCTCCAGCCCCAGAGCTTTCGCGGGATTTAGAGATATCATTCTAACCAGTGCCGGAAAATCGAAACCGCCCTCTTTGACCAGATGTGTATGAAGTAGAGGTAAAAACGAAACAAACCCCTCTATTCCGTATGCCGCATCCGCAAAAACAGCATCTTTCGCCGTTTCGCTAACGGGCGTATGGAGCGAAGTGATCATCGCGGAACCGTCATCCGCAAGAGCGTCGAGCATCTCTTTTCGCATAGCTTCGTCTCGTAGCGGAGGCCATATTTTACCGGCGGTATTGTACCCTTCGCAGAGAGTGTCGCTTAGAATCAGATGGTGGATCGGAACCTGAGGTATCATACGGCTACTCTG
>WGAW01000019.1 GCA_015494675.1 Hydrogenimonas sp.
GTTCATCGCCACGATGTTCAGCACGGGGATGAAATAAAACGGCAAAGATACGAAGAAAAAGAGGAGGAATAGGCCGAACTGCTTGAGCAGAAATATAAGGTAGTCGACTATGGAGACGGTGGCTCTGCGCTCGATGTTCGGGTAGTGGCGCCTCTGCACTTCAGCTACTATGTAGGGGGTGAAGAAACCTATGATGATTACGGCAAGAATGACCGAAACGAGAACGGCGAAACCTCCCCCTATGACATAAAAGATCGTTCCGGCGATCGCCTTGAAGATGAAACTGCCCAAAATGGCGGAGATGATCGGGTACTCCTTCGCAAACTGTGCCAATTCGTTCTGCGCATTCACGGCATCAGGGTTCTGTGATACCTGCGCCGCAACGTTGAGCATGTCGAAAAACTCGCCCGATAGGTAGTACAGAAACAGTATCGAAATAAGCAGCGTTATGAAAAAAGGGGCCGTGCTGAGGACCAGAAACTTCGTGGTGAAAAAGTCTGCAAGGCTTCTGGAGAGCAGTGCCCCTTCTGTATATATATCATCACTTTTTTGCATCCGTGCTCTCCTCCTTCGTCTCTATCAAAATCGCATCTTCCGTATCGTTCTCTTCGCTATCCGGCGATGAAGTCACCCTTTTCGGGGCAGTGCCGTGAAGCGCCTCTATCAGCTTCGCCCGCTGCTCGCCGCTCAGATCTTTCGACGCCACGGTATCGAGAATCTTTTCGGCTATCTTTACGCGTGACTCGTTCTCTTTCTGGTGAAAATATTTCTTCAGGTTGTCTTCGTAGGCGCGCAGTTTGTCCTTTCGCCTTCTGTCGAAGTACCACAGAAGCGCTACGCCCGCGAGCAGAAGCAACATGATGGCACCCAAAAGGGTGTAGCGCTCCATCGCCTGCTCATGCTCAATTTTAAGCATCCTCTCCTTTTCGCGCATAAGCTCCAGTTCCGCCTCTTTTTGAAGCTCCAGTTGCTTCAGCTTCGCAGCACTGCTTATCTTTTCGAGCTCCACGCTCCTGTTCGCCTCGATCCGCGCGAGCTCTTTTTGCGCTTCGAGCTCCTCGTCGCTTACGAAAGTACGGTACTTCATTCTGCCCTGCACCGCCGGCTCTTTCGGTTCGAATCCGCCGCTGCCGCCGTTGTCGGTAGTGCAGCCGGCTACGAGCAGGGCCAGAACGAGAGGGAAAAAAAGTCTGCCCATACGCCTTTATCCGTTTTTTTATATAGTATAGCATAGAGGCTTGTTATAATTGCCCTAAAAAGAGTACCGGGGTGTATGAAAAAGGCGAAGCAGTATGAGTGATGTACTTGTAATAGGTGGCGGCGGAGCCGGTCTATGTGCCGCTATCGCAGCCAAAGAGACGGGGGCGAGCGTGAGCGTTCTGGGCAAGACATACCCTACCAGATCGCAGACATCGATGGCGCAGGGGGGCATAAACGCCGCTTTGGGCAATGTGGGGGAGGACAGCATAGAGGCGCATATAGCCGATACGCTGAGATCGGCCCATACGCTCGGAGACGAAAACATGATACGCAGGCTCTGTGAAAAGGGGCCCGAAACAATCGGGTGGCTCGACTCCATAGGAGTGCCGTTCAGCAGACTCGAAGGCGGGAGGGTGGCCCAAAGAAGACTCGGCGGCGCCGGCTCGGAGAGAGCCTGCTACGCTCAGGACTATACGGGCCTGAAGATACTTCACACCCTCTACGACACGGCGCTGGGTATGGGGGTGGAGTTTCTGGACGAACTCTTTATGCTCAACTTCATTGTCGAAGAGGGGCGGGTTCTGGGAGTGACCGCCATCGAGATAAGAAGCGGCGAAGTGAGGGCGATAGGGGCGAAAAGCGTAGTCGTCGCGACCGGAGGATACAGCGGCCTCTATCGCGGTTTTACCACAAACTCTTCGGCTACCACCGGTGACGGTACGGCGGCGGCGGTGCGGGCCGGATGCGTTTTGAGCGATATGGAGTTTGTGCAGTTTCACCCGACCGCCCTCAAAAGGAGCGGCATACTCATAAGCGAGAGCGCGCGCGGGGCGGGAGGCTACCTGCTCAACTCCAGAGGCGAGCGCTTCATTGACGAGTTGAAACCGAGGGATGTGGTGGCCAAAGCGATCTGGGAGCAGATAGAGAGCGGTGAGGATGTCTACCTCGACATAAGGCACCTCGGAGAAGCATTTATAGAGGAGAATCTGCCGCAGGAGCGGAAGCTCGCCAAGCTCTACGAGGGGGTCGATCCGGTAATCGACCTCATTCCGATAAAACCGGTCGCCCACTATACGATGGGCGGAATCGAGGTAGACTCGAACCATATGACGAAGATAAAAGGGCTCTTCGCGGCCGGGGAGTGCGCAAACGCACACGTGCACGGGGCCAACAGGCTGGGCGGCAACTCACTTCTTGAAACCGTTGTATTCGGGCGCGAAGCGGGAGAGGGCGCGGCGCAGTTCGCACGCGAACACGGAAGCGTAACTCCCGCCTCGAGCGCCCAGTTTGAAAAAGATAGGGACTTCGTGGCGGCCATACCGCAATTTACAAACCAGATAGACTTCTATGAGAAGCGCGACTTCATGGGCAAAATCTTTTACAGAAACGTCGGCATAGTCAGAGGCGAGACGGGCCTAAAAGGCGTGCTGGCCGCGATAAGGCAGATGCAGAAGGAGCTTCCCTTCATGGGCATCGCCGACAAGAGCAGAGAGTTCAACACCAACCTGCTCGAGTTCATAGAGTTCGGCAACATGGTGGAGCTTGCCGAAATAGTTCTGGTGAGCGCCATAGGGCGCAACGAATCGAGAGGCGCCCACCAGAGGGAGGATTTTCCGGCTGAAGACGACGAGAAGTTCGGCGGCGTACATTCGCTTTCATGGAAAGAGCAGGGAGTGCTCTGTAACGAATTCGAGGGGATGAAATGAGCGAAGAGCTTGATGCGAAGAGGCTCGAAAGAGAACTGGAAGAGGCGGAGAGGAAGCTCGAAGAGACCGAGCGGATCATAGAGACCGTGAAAAAAGAGCTCGAAGATTTCAAAAAGAGCGGCGAAGAGAGCGGGGAGAGAGAGGAATGATTCGGATAAAGATAAGGCGCTTTCACGCCCGAAGAGAGCCGCAGGAACTGGTGCAGGAGTGGGAGGTGAAAGAGGGTTCGACACTTCTTGAAGCGCTCACCTTTGTAAAATGCGAAAAAGACCCCACCCTGACCTTCCGCTCAGGCTGCAGAAGCAGCGTATGCGGCAGCTGCGCCGTGCGCGTAAACGGCAAAGAGGTGCTGGCTTGCGCCTACAAGCCGAAAAATGGAGATCTGGTGGAGCCCAGAAGGTTCGCGAAGGTCATAAAAGATCTTGCGGTAGACGAGAGCGAATCCTTCAAGACCCTGAAATCGGCTAAGGCGTGGCTAGGAGAGCCGAAAGAGGATGCGGTGGTGACGCCGGAAGACGAGAAGCGTACCGAGCGCCAAAGCGACTGCATACTCTGCGGCTCGTGCTACAGCGCCTGCCCTGTGCTGGAGACAAACCCGGCCTTTCTGGGGCCGTTCGCCCTCACAAGAGACTGGCGCTACGTAGCAGACCCGAGAGAGGGCGACATAAAGAGCAAGATCGATACGATCCAGCGAAACGGTGTATGGGACTGCACGCTATGCGGAGAGTGTACGGCCGTATGCCCGCAGGGGATAGACCCCAAATCGGATATTCTGATGCTGCGGACCAAAAGCTCGCAGATGGGCCATATGGATCCCAATATGGGAAGCTTCGGCAGTTTCGGTCTGGATTTCTGATGCTGCACCTTACGAAGATCGAACCGTTTGAAGGCATCGGCGAACAGCTGATAGATGAGATAAACAGGGTCGGCCGGATCAGGGAGTACCCGAAGGGCTCTCCCGCGATGGACCCCGACGACACTATGAGAAACTTCTACATAATCCTCGAAGGGCGCATAAAGGTTTACAGGTACAACCCCCAGAACAACCGCGAGCAGACGCTCTATCTTCTCGGTCCGAAAGATATGTTCGACGTTCTGACCGTTCTTGACGGCAGGAGGCACGAGGTGATGACCGAAGCGATCGACGATGCGAAGGTGCTGGAGCTTCCTATCGAGAAGGTGAGGGAGTGGCTGCAGGCCAATCCCGCTTTCAACCGCGCCTTTTTGCCATACCTGGCCCGCCAGATGCGGCAGGTCGAGGAGCTTGCGAGCGATCTTTCGCTTTATGACACCTCCACGAGGCTGATGAAGCTCATTTTGAAAAACCTCGATATATCAAAACCTGTAAAACACCTGGGGCTGCTGCACAACCTGCCGCATGAAGAGATAGCCTCTATGATAGGAACGGTAAGGCATGTGGTGAACCGCCATCTGCAGCAGCTCAAAAAAGAGGGAATATTGAACATAGAGCGCAAAAAGCTTGCCGTCAACAATGTAAAGAAGCTTCTTGAAAAGGTCGAACGGGAGTACTGAGAGGCTCTCCCGGCCGATACCGCATTTCCCGACAGACCCAAACACCGCGACCTCTTTGAAATCTCCGATTTTTTAACCGTTTTGATACCCAGGTAGCAGAACGGTTTTAGTCTAAAAGGCTAAAATTTCATTATCCGACAAAACTTAGGTGCTTCGTTTGATCGAAGCCGAAACAAAAAAGTATAGAAGGAGATCGAAGATGAGAAAACTGGTTGTTTCCGCCGTAGCCGCGGCACTGCTCGGCTCTGCCGGATTGATGGCCGAAACTTCAGCCGCTGTTACGTCGAAAGCCGTAAAGAGTGCCAAGGCAAAAGCCGAAAGCGGCAAGTTGAAAGTTATAGATGAAGCGGTAAGCGCGGTTCTGCTTACCCAAAGGGTGCTCGACGCGCTCGATAAGAACGATATCGAAAAGGCCAAAAGCGAGCTCGAAAAGGCGATAGGCAAGCTCGAGGTGGTACTTGCCGACAAGAGTGCGCCCGCGCTTCTGCCCATAGACTCTGTAATTACAGCATCCGAATATATGGGCGATCTGAAGAGCATAAAAGAGACCCTCTCTACGGTCAAGAAACTTCTTGCGACCAAAAAGGTGCAGGAGGCCAGAAGGCTGCTCGATACTCTGCAGAGCGAGATAGATATAGTGACGGTCAGCCTGCCCCTCATATCCTACCCGCAGGCGCTGAGGCTCTCTGCGAGGTACCTCAACGAAGGGAAGACGAAAGAGGCGAGAGACGTTCTGCAGATGGCTTTGGGGACTCTCGTAAAGAGCGAAACCGTCATCCCGCTGCCTCTTCTTAAGGCCCAGGCGCTGATAGAGGCGGCCGCCAAGACCGCGAAAAAAGATAAAGAGCAGGCCCTCAAGCATCTCGAAGCGGCCAAAAATGAGCTCAAGATCGCCGAAGCGCTGGGTTACACGAGCGGAAGCGACACAACGTACAAGATGCTCGATGATGCGATAGAGGCGGTAGAGAAAGAGATACGCGGTAAAAACAGGGCCGAAAAGCTGTTTGAGGATCTGATGGAGAAGCTCAAGGAGTTCAAAGAGAAGGCTCTAAAGAGAGTAGAGAGCAAAAAGAGTAGCTGATGGAGCCGAAAGAGAGGATAGAGTGGCTCATATTCGACGAAGAGACCCTTAAAAAGCAGAGCGGCCTGATAATAGGCTTGGGTGCCGTAACGGCGCTCATAGGGGTTGCCGGCATGGTCGCCCCGACGATCTTTTCGCTGGCCGTAGTCACATTTCTGGCATGGTTGTTTCTCTTTGGCGCCATCGTGGAGGGATATGCCGCGTACAAAAGCTACCGCCGCTCTTACGGTGCGTGGCTAAAGCCCGTGATGTCGCTGATCGCTTCGGTTTTACTGCTGCTCTTTCCCGTAGAGGGTGTGGCCGCGGTCGGTATGTTGCTGGCGGTATATCTGCTTGTAGACGCCTATTCGAGCGTAACGTTCGGATGGCAGTACAGGCCCAACAGAGGCTGGTGGGTAATGGTCCTGAACGGGCTTTTGTCGGTTCTGCTGGCCGCTGTTTTGCTGGCATCGTGGCCGCTCGGTTCGCTGGTGCTGGTGGGTCTGTTTGTGGGCATAAGCCTCTTTTTCGACGGCGTAGCCCTCGTAGCGCTTGGAATAGGCGCAAAAAAACCGGCCGGTTCCGGGAGTTCGGAAGATACAAAAAAGGAGAAGAGTGATGAAAGTTGAAGGAGCCTATAAAATAGAGCAGATATTCAAGAAAGCGGCCGGTCTGAGGCTGCCGAAAAACAGAGTGAGCGAGATCGAAGAGAAGATCGACGCCAAACTCTACGATATGCTTCTGGTGGCCCAGGAGAATACGGGCTATAACGGCAGAGACGTTATCTGGCTAAGCGACATGCCGCTTACAAACGCCATAAAAAGATCGGTTTCGGAGTTCGAAAAGATCGAGGAGGAGCTCGAGCTCAAGCCGATTCTGCAGAGGTTGGCAATTCACCCGCCGCTGAGGTACGAGATGGAGGTGGCGCTGGAGAAGAGACTGCCTGAACTTGCGGGGGTGCTAATATATATTCTGGCAAAGATAACCGCAGAGTTTTCGCCAAATGACAATACGGCCTCTGAAGATGAATTGAAAAGAGCATTCAGGGTTCTGGATATGACTGTCTGATACATTTCTCGTAACTTTGGTTAACCTTTATCTGATGTTATGCAAATTCCGGGCTAAGCTCGTAATTTGGCAGGTGGTGAGCGGCCCTACAACCCCATGAAGCTTCGAAACCATAGATTTCGAGACGATTTTACGCATTTTGCGCAAAATCGGTTTGTAACTTTGGTTAACCAAGTGGTGATAGAATTGTCTATATCAAAATATTGAAGGAGGTTTGCCATGGGTATGCCGATGCTGGGAGAGAAGTTTCCGTCCATAGAGGTTCAGACCACACACGGTCCGATGAAGTTTCCCGAAGACAAAAGCGGCAGTTGGGTCGTGCTGTTCAGCCATCCGGCCGACTTTACACCCGTCTGCACCACAGAGTTCGTTTCTTTTCAGAAGCACAAGAAACAGTTCGATGAGCTCGGTGCCGAGCTAATCGGCTTCTCGATAGACCAGGTCTTCAGCCACATCAAGTGGGTGGAGTGGATAAAAGAGAAACTCGATGTAGAGATAGAGTTTCCGATAATAGCAGGTACCGATACGCTCGCCGAAAAGATCGGAATGCTTCATCCCGCGAAGGGTACGAACACCGTCAGAGCGGTCTTTGTAATCGACCCCGAAGGCGTAGTGCGAACGATTCTCTACTATCCGCAGGAGATAGGACGAAACATAGACGAGATAGTTCGGGCCGTAAAAGCCCTGCAAAAGAGCGACGGTGACGGAGTGGCCACGCCTGCCGACTGGCCCAAGAACGAGCTTATAGGCGACCGGGTTATCATACCGCCTGCTACCGACTGCGAAACCGCGAAAGAGCGCAGCAGCAAGTATGAGTGTTTCGACTGGTGGTTCTGCCACAAGCCGCAGTGACTCTTCCGGGCCTTTCGGCCCGCTCTCCAGAAGTCACAGGCCGCATCCTCTATATAGTTTTGTTATAATGCCTTATTCCGGACAGAGCTCTATCAAACAGCGGAAAGGGGACTCCATGTATCATGTGGTAATCATAGGGGGAGGCTACGGCGGGTTGAAGGCCCTTGGGGTGCTTGCGGGCAGAAAAGGGATAAGGGTGACTCTCGTGGATCGCCACCCCTACCATTTCCTTCAGACGGAGGGGTACGACCTCATAGCAGGGAAGGTCCCTTTCGACTCGACGATAATAGGCCTGCGATCGTTGTGTGCAGGGTTCGCCGACAATGTGGAGTTCCTTCACGCCGTCGCCAAAGATGTCGACTTCGACAAGAAGTCGGTGCTGTTCGAAGAGGGCGAGCCGCTCTCCTACGACTACCTGATAATAGCGGCGGGGGCGGTTACCCGTTTTTTCGAATCGATAGAGGGGCTTCGCAACTACTCCTACGGAGTCAAGAGCCTGAGGGGTGCGCTTAAACTTAAAGAGTTTTTCGAACAGGAGCTCTACAAGCGGCTCGAAAGTGCTTCACATGCGAAAGAGTGCTACTCCATCCTTATCGGCGGCGCAGGCCTCTCAGGCGTGGAGATAGCCGCCGAGATGCAGGCCTACTTCAACCGTTACTACCGATCGAACGCCCTTGCGTGCGGAAAACTGCGCATCCATCTCGTAAGCGGCGGTGAAACGATCCTTAAAGGGCTTCACCCCTCAGTCGTAAAAGCGGCGACGAAGCGGCTTCAGGATCTGGGCGTGATACTGCATAGGGGCTCTCATATAGTGAAGGTGGAAGAGAAGGCGGCGATACTGGAGAATGGAGAGAGCATACCGTTTGACTTCATGATATTTACCGGAGGTATCGAGGCCGCGCCGTTTGTAAAGGCGCTGGAGGCGGAGCACAACAGAATAGGCCAGCTTGTCGTGAACTCTTTTCTGCAGATTCCCGGGCACGAGGAGGTCTATGCCGTAGGGGATGCCGCCGATCTCAAAGATACCGCGGGTAGAAGGGTGCCCCCCACGGCACAGACGGCCGAGCAGAGCGGCATGGATGCGGCGGAGAACATTCTGGCCCATATAGAGAAGAGGCAGCTCTTTGTCAGTGACATAAAGATAAAAGGGCTGGCTATAGCCCTGGGCGGAACCTACGCGATAATAGATGCCGGGAGGTTCAGAATCTACGGGTTTGCCGCCTATCTGGGCAAAAAAGCGATAGAGAAGCTCTACAAACTGCCGCTTCGACTGAAGGCGAGAGAGGGTTTCGCAAGACTCAGGGTCTGCAGGAAATAGTAGCCGTGCGTTTTTAAGGCGAAGACTACCGGAAGAGGGCCTTCATCATTTTGAAAAAGAGTTTGAACATTCCTCTGTTTTCTATCAGCTCGTCTATATATTCGTCGTAACTCATACCGGCATCTTCGAGATATCCCCTCAGAAACTTCTCGGACGCCTCCATGCCTCCGACCTTCTCTATCTCCAGAAGCTTGGCATACAGAGGCTCGATCTTTTTTATGGCCTCTCTGGGGGCCGCTTTGCGAAATGCCGTAAAGCCTACAATCTGGTTGCTGATAGGGTCCTTTTTCGTTTCGAACTCGGTTACCACCCAGTAGTAGCGGCCGTCTTTCGCCATGTTTTTTACCAGCGCTATTATGTTCTGGTCGTTAAGGATTCTCTCCCACATCATCTTGAAGAGTACCCTGGGCATGTCGGGGTGTCGTATGATATTGTGGGGCTTTCCTATCAGCTCCGATTCGCTGTAGCCGCTTATCTCCACGAAGTAGTCGTTTCCGTACTCTATTACCCCTTTTTTATCGGTTTTACTGACGATGTATCGTTTCGGATCGAGCAGTATCTCTTCGTCTACAGGGGTCGGACGCTCCATTTTTCTCTCCTTTTTTGGGCCGATGCCGCCCGCCTTGCCGGTAAACGACAGCAGGTAACATCTTTTAATAGTCTATTAGAAATTTTAATATGATGGTATTATCTTTTTAATTAAAAAGATATTATAATCGCTCAGGAAACGGAGACAATTTATTCGAGAGGGTGTAAAGATGGACAAAAAGAGGGCTGTGGAGAGCATCGAAGAGGCCATAAAATCTCTTGAGGCCCAGATTAGGTATATTGGCTATCTCGTAGCGGGGGTCGATCTGGACAAAGAGGTGATGGCCACACACGTTACAGAGTGCGGATTCGACCTCTGGATCGAAGCCAACAGGGAGTGGGTTCTCAAGCTTTTCGGAAAGAGGACGCTCGAAGATCTGACCAGGCTCCATGCGATCAGGCTTGACGAAAATAGAAAGATATGCAATATTATAGAGGCGTGCACCGACAAAAAAGGGGTGCTGGGGCGGCTATTCGGACGCAAAAAGGTCTCGGAAGCCGACCTGGACAGGGCGAAAGCCTATTATGACGACCTGAAAAAGAGCAACGACAAACTGATTCGCAAGATGCAGATACTGCTGATACGCGCAAAGTCGCGTCCGGCGGAAGATTATGCCGGGGTTTCAGTACGGACAAAGGAGGAGAGATGGCAAAGGAGCACAGCTTCGA
>WGAW01000020.1 GCA_015494675.1 Hydrogenimonas sp.
AACCACTCCTGAATCATCGGTGAAAGAATCAGAATCGGAACGGTTACGATCGCCGAGACGATGAAGCGCCGCTTCATATCCTCCATATGGTGCATATGCCCCATTGTCGAATGGTCGTGGCCTCCACCGTGACCATCGCCGTGAGAATGGGCGTCATGAGTGGCATGAGCGCTATGCTCATGTTCTGCCGTCTCCGCTTCGTGATGATGCTCCATTCCCGTTGTATGGGCGGCCTCTACCGGCTCTTTTTTGTGTTTATGGCGTCTATGACTCATCTTCTCCCCTTTCATAGCAGGTCATCTCATGTAGAGAGGAACTCTCGCGACACCCCCTCAATTTCCATCATTTTAAGAGTTTAACGTGCAACGGTTGTGTAAGTCGGAATCTAAGCGAAACAAAAATAGAATGAAGCAATCAGGATATCTCTTCTGTGGAGGACTCTTTTGAAATATGATTATGGAAGGAAAATGAAAAACTTCGGTTTCTAACCGGCACCTACTTTTTCAATACCTTTTTCAGTTTCGTCAGGGGCAGGGTATTTAGCAGGTCGCTCTTCTCTATCCAGCCCCGTCTGGCCTGGTTTACGCCGTACTGCATGAAGTCGAGGCTCATAGTGTCGTGTGCGTCGGTGTTTATGCAGAGTCCTATTCCCTCATCTTTTGCCGCTTTGGCATAGATGTCGTTGATATCGAGCCTCTCGGGCTGGGCGTTTATCTCCAGATATACCCCTTCGTCTTTTGCGGCTTTGAAGATCTCTGATATATCGAGTTCGTAGGCGTTTCTGTGGCCGATTATGCGCCCTGTGGGGTGTGCGAAAATTTTAAAGTAGCGGTTTTTCATCGCCCTGATTACGCGGCGTGTCTGCTCTTTTTTCGAGAGGTTGAATTTGTAGTGGACGGCTCCGAGAACCAGATCGAGCTCTTTTAGCACCGAGTCTGGAAGATCCATGGTTCCATCTTCGAGTATGTCGCACTCTATCCCTTTTAAAAGCGTTATACCCTCCAGATCTTCGTTGAGCCTGTCGATAAGCTCCATCTGTTCTCTGAGCCGTTTCTCGTCCAACCCTTTCGCGACCGTAAGGTGATGAGAGTGGTCCGTAACTGCGATATATTCGTAACCTCTCGCTTTTGCGGCTTGTGCCATCCGCTCTATAGAAGCGTGGCCGTCGGTCCATTTCGAGTGGGTGTGAAGATCGCCCTTTATATCTTTCAGTTTTACCAGCTTGGGAAGGCGGTGGCGCATGGCCGCTTCCACCTCTCCCCTGTCTTCTCTGAGTTCGGGTTCTATGTAGTCGAGCCCCATCAGGCTGTACATCTGCTCTTCGCTCTCTCCGCCGAGACGCTTTTTGCCATCGTATATCCCGTACTCGTTTATCTTCCATCCGCGCTCGACGGCCATCTTCCTTATCTTGATATTGTGGGCTTTGGAGCCTGTGAAGTAGTGAAGCGCCGAACCGTAGCTCTCTTTAGCAACGCTTCGAAGGTCTACCTGCAGATCGTTTCGCAAAATCACCGTCGAGCGGGTAGGGCCTTTGGAGACCACCTCTTTGACCTTTTCGTATTTTACGAACCACTCCGTTACCGCTTCCCAGTTTTTCGCCACTACCAGGATGTCCAGATCTCCGACTGTCTCTTTTCTTCGCCGGTAGCTGCCCGCCACCTCCACTTTTATGACACCTTCGAAGCTCTGCAGATAGTTTTTCAGCTCTTCCGCAAACGGTTTGGCGATGTCGAAGCGGAAACGGCGGCCGGCCTTTTTAGCCAGCCGGACACCTTTTAGAATCTTCTCTACAAGCTTGGGTCCGAACCCTTTCAGGTTGTAGATCTCTCCGTTTTGAGCGACTTCGGCAAGCTCGTCGAGCGAGGTTATGCCGAAGGAGTCGTATAGCTGCCGAATCCGTTTCGGTCCGAGCCCTTCGATGGAGAGCAGCTTGTCCAGACCCTGGGGAAGCTCCTTTTTCAGAGCTTCGAGTTTGGAAAATTTTCCGGTTTTCAGGATCTCCGTTATGGCCTCCGATAGATCCGCTCCGATTCCCGGCAGTTTCGTAAGGTCCATTCCGCTCTCTGCAAGATCCTCGAGGCTCTTTCCGAGGTTCTGCACGGTTCTGGCCGCGTTGCGGTAGGCACGTACCTTGAAGGGGTTTTCTCCTTTTATCTCCAGCATATCGGCCATCTGGTTGAATATGTCGGCGATTTCGCTGTTGGAGAGGGCCATTTTGTGCTCCTGTGGCGGTTTTTACAATTATACCACCACAGAGAGAAGTTACTATTCGATAGTACACAAATTCCGGGCAAAGCCCGTAATTTGGCAGGGCCTGTGCGGCCCTACAACCCCCTAAAGCTTCAAAATCTAAGATTTCGAGACGATTTTACGCTTCCAGCGTAAAACTCACGTTACGCAAACTACGGGCCGAGCCCGCAATAGGGCAGGGGGGGTGAGCGGCACTACAACCCCTGCTACTCTATTTGTGCTCCTTTTTGTAAAAGAGCAGATAGAGTGCCGGAAGCACCAGCAGCGTAAGGAGTGTAGAGCTGATTATACCGCCTGTGACCACAACCGCCAGCGGGTACTGAATCTCGCTTCCGACACCGGTGGCATACAGAAGCGGCAGAATGCCGAAAAGCGTCGTGAACGCTGTCATGAGCACTGGGCGAAGGCGCAGCGAAGCGGCGTCTTTGAGCAGGGTTTCGAGCTTGACGTCCGGGAATCTCTCTCTAAGCTCGTCTATGAAGCTGACCAAAACGATTCCGTTTAGAATCGCTATGGCAAATATGGCTATGAAACCGACTATCGCCGAAACGCTCAGATACTCTCCGCTCATGACGAGCGCTATGATCCCGCCTATAAGCCCCATAGGAACCCCCAGCAGTATAAGAAGAGATTTCTTGATCGAGTTGAAAGCGGTATAGAGTAGCAGGATGACTATGATGATAGTGATCGGTATGATTACCATCAGCTTCTTCGTCGCCTCCTGCATATTTTTGAAGTCTCCCGCCCATCTCGTGTAGTATCCTTTCGGAATATCTACCTCTTTGTCGATCTTCTGCTGCGCCTCTTTGACAAACGACGCGATATCGCGACCCTCCACATCCATAGAGATGACCATGTAGCGGCTGAGGTTTTCGCGTTTTATGAAAGATGGCCCCTGCACGACCTTAACGTCGCACACTTCGTCCAGACGTACCATTTTGCCGCTTGCGCTTCTGAGCATAACGGCACCTAGATTCTCTATATCGTTTTTGGCACCCTCTATCTTAGGCACGATTCCGAAACGTCTGATTCCCTCTATCTTTTCGGTCACCGGCTCTTCACCGATACCGTGACGGATGACGCGCATAACCTCGTCCGCACCTATGCCGTAGCGCGAAAGCGCAAGGAAGTCGGGGCGTATCGTCACCTGCGCCTGTCCCAGCTGGGTCTCCACCTCCGTGCGCTCGAGACCGTCCACGGTGCCGAGCACCTTTTGAATCTGTGAAGCGATGGA
>WGAW01000021.1 GCA_015494675.1 Hydrogenimonas sp.
GGTCCAGGCTAGACCCGAGACGGTAGAGTCACAGAAAAAAGGAACGGTTCTGAAGATGTACCATCTCAAAGAGAAGGGTAAACTGCTTGTACGAGGCCGTGCGGTCGGTACGAAGATAGGGCAGGGCAAGGTCAGGGTCATAAAAGATATAAGCGAACTGAGCAGCTTCAAGCCCGGAGAGGTGCTCGTTTCAGAAACGACGACGCCGGACTGGGAGCCGGTTATGAAGACGGCGGCCGCGGTAGTTACCGACCGCGGAGGGCGTACATGCCATGCGGCCATCGTCAGCCGTGAGCTGGGTATTCCGGCGGTTGTGGGAACGGACAATGCGACCGAAGTTCTAAAAGACGGAATGGAGGTAACCGTAAGCTGCGCTGAAGGAGAGACGGGCAACGTCTACGAAGGGCTGCTCAAATACGAGATCGTAGAGACCGACCTCTCGAAGATGAAAAAGCCCAAAACAGAAATCATGATGAATCTAGGGAACCCCGATATCGCCTTTTCGCTGGCCGGACTTCCGGTGGACGGCATAGGGCTTGCGAGAATGGAGTTCATTATAAACGAGTATATCAAAGCGCACCCTATGGCCCTGAAGCATATGGAGAAGGTTGACGAAGAGACCAGAAAGGCTCTCGAGAAGCTCTTTGGAGCATTTGAGAGCCCGGAAGAGTTTTTTGTAAAAACGCTCTCCGAAGGGGTGGCGACGATAGCCGCTTCTGTCTACCCGAACCCTTGTGTTGTCCGCATGAGCGACTTCAAGAGCAACGAATACGCAACGCTTCTTGGCGGAAAGTTTTTCGAGCCGGAAGAGGATAACCCGATGATAGGCTTTCGCGGCGCGGCACGCTATATTCATCCCGCATACGAAGAGGGATTCGCCCTCGAGTGTGCGGCAATGAAGAGGGTGCGTGAGGAGATGGGCTTTGAAAACGTCATCTTGATGATCCCCTTCTGTCGACGGGTCGAGGAGGGTAGAAAAGTGCTCGAGACGATGGCAAAGTACGGGCTTAAAAGAGGCGAAGGGGGCTTAAAGATCTATGTAATGTGCGAAATTCCCAACAATGTGATCCAGATAGACGCTTTCAGCGAGATTTTTGACGGTTTCAGCATAGGAAGCAACGATCTTACACAGCTTACACTCGGAGTCGACCGTGACAGCGAGATAGTCGCGTTCGATTACGACGAGCGCGACCCGGGTGTGATGAAGATGATAGAGCTGGCGGTCGAAGGCGCGAAGCGAAACGGACGACATAGCGGTATTTGCGGTCAGGCTCCCTCCGACTATCCCGAAGTTGCCGAATTTCTTGTAAAGCTGGGTATAGACTCGATCAGTCTCAACCCGGACAGTGTCCTAAAGACAATGCGTGATATCGTAGAGCTTGAAAAAGAGCTGGGAAGGATCTAAAATGGCGGAAAGATACCTGCCGGCCGATGTGCCGGAAGAGAGGGAGGGGGATTTTCTCGAAATCTTCGATAGAAGTACGGGCGGGAGCGGTCGGCTGATGCTCTTTGCCGGTGATCAGAAGGTAGAACATCTGAACAATGACTTCTTCGGCTCCGGCATACCGCCCGAAGACAGTGACCCCGAACATATGTTTCAGATCGCTTCAAGGGCCGATATAGGGGTTTTCGCTACGCAGTTCGGGCTTATATGCAGATACGCGAGGGACTACAGAAATATTCCCTATCTGGTGAAGCTCAATTCCAAGACCAATCTTGTGCCCTACACCGACAAAGACCCCTATTCGCAGCAGTGGCTTGAAGTGGACGATATAGTCCGCTTCAAAAAGAGCAGCGGTCTGGATATCCGCGGGGTCGGCTATACGGTATATCTGGGAGGAGAGCACGAACATTCGATGCTGCAAGAAGCTGCCCAAATAGTGCATAAAGCGCATGAAAACGGCATGCTGGCGGTACTCTGGATATATCCGAAGGGTCCATACGTAAAAGATGAGCACGATGCACATCTGATCGCCGGCGCCGCAGGTGTCGGTGCATGCCTCGGGGCCGATTTTGTCAAGCTGAAAGTACCCTATGTAAACGGCGGTTTCGACCCGGCACTCCTGAAAGAGGCGACTCGGGCGGCTGGTCGTACCGGCGTTCTTTGCGAAGGGGGCGACAAAGTTGACGAGGCGCAGTTTCTGGCTCAGCTTCACGAGCAGATACATATCGGCGGAAGCCGCGGAAACGGCACCGGCCGCAATATTCACCAAAGGCCGCTCGAAGAGGCGATACGCATGGCAAACGCTATCTATGCGGTTACCGTCAAAAACGCCACCGTCGACGAGGCGTTGAAGATCGCCAAAGGAGCAGCGGTATGAGCAGTACGATAAAGAGCGTCCGTGCGATAGAGATACTCGATTCCCGCGGGAATCCCACTGTTCGCGTATTCGTCACCCTCGAAGACGGTACGAAAGTAAGTGCGTCTGTCCCTTCCGGTGCTAGTACCGGTGAAAATGAAGCGGTAGAGCTGCGCGACGGCGAGGAGCGATACGGCGGCAAAGGGGTGCGCAAAGCGTGCGCGAATGTAAACAGTATAATAGCTCCCGAACTTGCGGGGCTGGATGCGTCCGAACAGGCGATGATAGACCGGCTCATGATAGAACTCGACGGAACCGACAACAAGAGCAGGCTCGGCGCCAACGCCGTTTTGGGAGTCTCTATGGCGGTGGCGAAAGCTGCCGCCGAGAGCGAGGGGAGCGAGCTCTACCGCTACATCGGGGGAACGGAGGCAAGACGAATACCGGTTCCGTGCATGAACATTCTAAACGGCGGTGAGCACGCCGATAACAGTGTCGATTTTCAGGAGTTTATGGCCGTGCCTCACGGAGCGCCGTCTTTCAAAGAGGGGCTGCGCTATGTCGCGGAGACGTTCCATACTCTCAAAAAGATACTTGAATCCAAAGGGTACGCAACCTCGGTCGGTGACGAAGGGGGTTTCGCTCCGAATCTCAAAAGCAACGAAGAGGCTGTGGAGCTTATAATCGAGGCGATAGAGAAGAGCGGTTACGAGCCCGGTGTAGATATATCGATCGCCATAGACAGTGCCGCTACGTCGTTTTGTACCGACAAAAAAGGTCGTTACGATCTCAAGTGGTCGGGTGCGGGCGAGATGAGCAGTGACGACCTGATCGAGCTTGCCGAAGAGTGGGTGCGGAAGTATCCTATAATCCTGTGGGAAGATCCGCTTGCGGAAGAGGATTGGGAGGGGTTCGCCAATTTCACACGCA
>WGAW01000022.1 GCA_015494675.1 Hydrogenimonas sp.
ACTATCTCCATAGGGCCGAGCAGAGCGGTAAAAGGTGTCACCTCATCCCCGGCGAAGAGTTCGGATATCTCCTTTACTTTACCGCGGTTTGAAGTTGCGAGTATAATTTTCATCCGATTATGTCCTTTATAAAAAACGGAGTATAATTTTGCCAAAATTCTACCATAAGGATCCAAATTGAAAGAGATTTTCAAAAAGGTTCTCCCTTTAAGTCTCATCGTCGCACTCCGTTTCTTCGGGCTCTTCATCGTCCTTTCGGTCCTCTCGCAGTATGCGCTGGAGCTCGACGGAGGCACCGCGTTTCTAGCCGGTATCGCCGTCGGCGGCTACGCTCTTACGCAGGCGGTTCTGCAGGTGCCGTTCGGCGTTCTGAGTGACCGCATAGGGCGTAAAAAGACCCTGCTGCTCGGTCTTTTGATCTTTGCGGCCGGCTCGGTCATCTGTGCCGTCGCCGACAATATCTACATCCTTCTGCTCGGCCGCTTCCTGCAGGGAGCAGGCGCGATCGGCTCGGTCGTAACGGCGATGATAGCCGACCACGTCAGGGAGGATCAGCGAGCCCACGCGATGGCCGTGATGGGCATGACGATAGCCATGAGCTTCGCAGCCGCGATGATCATAGGACCGCTGGTAGGGGGCTTCTACTCCGTCAGCGCCCTCTTCTGGCTCACCGCGATTCTTGCGCTCCTGGCCCTTGCGATTCTCTTTACCGCAGTTCCCGAGCCACCGCAGATCATCCACAGCTACTCCGAAGAGGAGGCGAAGATCAAGCACGTCTTCAAGGACAAGGATCTGGTCAGGATGTATATAACCTTCCTCTTCCACAGCTCGACTATGGCCATCGCCTTCTTCCTCATTCCGCTGGTCATGAAGCAGAAGTTCGGAATGGGGCCCGAAGATTACTGGAAGGTCTACCTTCCCGCGGTCGTCTTCGGCATAGTCGCCATGGGGCCCGCCGCCGTCTTCGGCGAGAAGTACGGCAAGGGCAAGGAGGTCTTCCTGGTATCCATCGGCTTCATAGCCGCATCGTTCGCGCTGATGGGCTGGAGCGACTCTATCTTCTGGTTCGCCGTGGGTGCGGTATTCTTCTTCATCGGCTTCAACATGTTCGAGCCTCTTTTGCAGAGCTTCGTAAGCAAATTCGCCAAGGTGCACCAAAAAGGTGCCGCACTCGGAGTAGCCAACACATTCGCATACGTGGGAATATTCCTCGGCGGCGCGATAGGCGGCTGGCTCTATCAGCACTTCGGTGCAAGCGGAGTATCGGCCTTCGTCCTGGCGGCCACCATCTTCTGGGGCGCATGGATCTACTCCATGCGGAGCCCTGGCGTGAGAGACAACATATTCCTCCCCTTCTCCGAATACGATACGCAGAAGGTGGAGGGTCTGAAGATGGTTAACGGGGTGACGGACTTCTACATGAACCAAACGGAGGAGATAATCGTCGTGAAGTTCGACAACGAAATAGTCGACGAAGAGGTGATAAAGACCTTCCTGAAAAAGCGGTGATCCGCCTCAGTTAAGCCTGACGACACGCACAGTGTCACCGGGCTCTTTGTCGCCCTCCTCCTCATCGAGCCAAAGCAGGCCCGCATCCGAAAGCAGGTTGGTCAGGATGGCACTGCTGCCGCTCCTTTTACCTTCGAAATCGCAAAGATACTCACCATCTTCGAGCCTCAGGTTGCAAGCCGCGAACTCCGCTTTGCCCTTCGCCCTTTTCCTGTAGCCCTCTACGATACGGGCGTTTACGACCGGAAGGGTGAACTCCCTGCCCGTCATCCTGTAGAGGATCGGCAGAACGTAGAGTATGAAGGTAACGGTGGACGAGTATGCGAAGCCCGGCAGAGCGACTATGAACCTGTTCTCTTTTTGCGCCACCATCACATGCTGCCCGGGCTTGATGCGGACCCCTTTGAAAATCACCCTGCATCCGAGTTCGTCGCGGATCACATCTTTTACGAAGTCGTAATCTCCGACACTCACGCCGCCTGTGGTAACGACGATATCCGCACTATTTAGTGCCCGTCTCATAGCCTCGGTTATGGCGGACCTTTCGTCATGCACACTTCCAAGCTGCACGGCTTCCCCGCCATGCTGGGAAACGAGCGCTTCGATAGTGTAGTTGTTCGAGCTGCGTATCTGCGCCGGGTTGTCGCTGCACTCCCCGAGTTCCAAAATCTCGCTTCCGGTCGCCAAAACAGCCACCTTCGGCTTTTGATAGACGAGCGGAGAGACGATATTCAGACTCGCCATTACGCCGCTCTCTGCAAAACCGACCCTCGTTCCCCTGCCGATGAGAACCTCGTTCCGCCTGAAATTTTCACCCACGGGCCTGACCGCAAAGCCTGTCGGCACCGGCTCCTCTATCCGTACGGTTTCACCCTCTACGGTTACGTTCTCTATCGGTATGAGCGTATCGGCCCCTTCGGGCATCAGGGCACCGGTAAATGTCTTTATCGCGGTTCCCGGAACAACCTTCAGCCCTTCGGTATCACGGCCGGCCGGATTGACCTGAATGATCTCCAGAGACCCGAGCTCCTGGTCGCCGCCGATAATCGCATATCCGTCCATCGCCGATGTGGGGTATTTCGGGGAGTTCTCTTTTGCGACTATATCTTCCGCCAGTATGCGCCCGAGCGTATCGGGAAGAGGAAGCTTCTGAACCCCTACCGTCTCGATATCGGCCGACCCGAGCAGTTCCATAGACTCTTCGAACGAGATGAACCCCATCTTCACCCCTTCGCCAGAAGGCCGCTTCCGGCCATCGGAGTGGAGCGCTCCGCGGCGTATATGCGCCTGCCCTCTATGACGTCGTACTTCCATATGGGAGCGTTGGCCTTGAAATCCTCCACGAAGGCGTCGAGCATCTCCAGGGCCAGGCGCCTCTTGGGGCTGAAGATAGCACATGCGAACGATGAGGTATGCACGGGAACATCCCCCTCGCTGTGCGCCATAGCCAGAAGCGCCCCCTTTTTAGCCAGCCTCTCTCTCCACTCTTCAAACCATCCATCAAGTAGGGGGCGGTAGATATCGAAACTGAGAGCCTCTATGCCCCCCTCTTCCCGTACGGTTCCGACAAAGGTGACCATCGCACCGTAGTTTCTGTTGTGCTCCGCACCGTACCACCTGCTCAAAAGAGCCTCTACCTCTATCGGCCCTTTGTATATCAGAACCATTCCTACCCGCCGCATACGGGCGGAAGCAGACTCACCCTGTCGCCCGATTTTAGCTTTACGTCGAGAGTATCGACCATTCTGTCGTTCACGGCCACGGCAGACTGCTCAAGCCACCGAGCCACTTCCGGGTCTTTTCTCAAAATTTCGGCCACATCGGCCAGGGTCGAGGCGTCCACTTCGACGGGACTCTTTCCGATGGGTCCCAGGAATTCGACTCTTACCATCGCTCTCTCCTTCCGTTTTTGCAAGATTATATCACACAGGGTATAATGCGCCCATGATTTTCGGAAAAATCGAATACCTCAACCTGCTGCCTTTTCATTTATTTTTAAAGCGTCGTCTGAGAAACAGCTCCGAAAAGAGCGCATGGCAAAAACGCGGCTCGGTCCCATCGAAGATCAACCGGGCTTTTCTTTCGGGCAGAGTTGATGCGGCCGTAATCTCCAGCATAAAGAGTCGCGGATGCAGATGCACCGACTTCGGCATCATAGCCGACGGCGAGGTCAGAAGCGTACTTCTGCTTCCGGGAGCGAAAAAGAGCGACATAGAGTCGGACACCTCCAACATGCTGGCGAAAGTGCTTGGACTCAAAGGCGAGGTGCTTATAGGCGACAAGGCCCTGCACCACTACCATAAGAATCAAAACAGAGGCATAGACCTGGCGAAACTATGGAAAGAGAGAGAGGGGCTCCCCTTCGTATTCGCAAGACTCTGCGCCCATCCGCGCCACTTTGCGCGCATAGAGAGGATCTCTCGCGATTTTTTTAAAAACCCTCCAAAAATTCCGATATATATCCTCAGACGCCAGGCCGCGCTGCACGGTCTGTCCGAAGCGGAACTTAGAGCATACCTGAAACTGATATATTACAAAATGGAGTGGAGAGAGAAGATGGCCCTGAAACGATTTTTCCGCCTTGCCGCCAAACGGCACAAAAGCAAAACATAAATAATGTGATAAACTAACGGCATGAAGCTTTTTGTATATCTTTTTATTATAACGGCACTCGCTTGCGCCAAGGCGCCTGCGTTCGAACCGGTAAAACCCATTCCCCTTACCATAGAGTATGATCGCAAAAAGGCGGAGCTCGGCAGAGCCCTCTTTATGGATCCGGGGCTCTCTTCGGACAAAAACGTGGCGTGTGTGAGCTGCCACAGTTTCGACCACGGCGGAGCGGACCCGAGGCCGGTCTCCATCGGCTCACACGGCAAAAGGGGTGTCGCAAACGCGCCGACCGTATACAACAGCTACTTCAATTTCCGCCAGTTCTGGAACGGCCGCGCGAAAGATCTGAAGGAGCAGGCGAAGGGCCCGCTTCACAACCCGGCCGAAATGGGGATGGTTACCGAAGAGATAGAGCGCTATCTAAGAGGCAGCGACTTCTACGCCGAGGCTTTCCGAAAGATTTACGGTAGAGCTCCTACACACGACGACGCGCTCGACGCCATCGCCGAATTCGAGAAGGCCCTCATTACACCCAACTGCAAATTCGACCGATTTTTACGAAAAGAGACGAAACTCTCGAAGCTCGAATACAGAGGTTACAAGCTCTTCAAAACGCTGGGCTGCGCGACATGCCACAACGGCATAAATGTGGGAGGCAACAGCTTCCAGAAGATGGGGCTCATCTTTCAGTACCCCTGGAAGGAGGGATCGCCCGACCGCTACAACATCACCCACTCTCCCGGCGACAAGAACGTATACAAGGTTCCGACACTGAGAAACATCGAGCTTACCGCACCCTATTTTCACGACGGCAGCGTCCCGACACTCGAACTCGCACTTCAGAAAATGGCCTACCACAACCTCGGCTTCGATCTAAGCGCAAAAGAGATCGAGGCGCTGGTCGCCTTTTTGAAGACTCTGACAGGAGAGACGCCGCAGATTATCAGAGAGAGCAGATAGAGATGCGCCGGCTGATTCTCAAGACGACGGCCGCACTTGTAGCGGCACTTATCGGAATCGTGCTCATAATATATCAGCAGAGCTACCTCAAAAACGGTTTTCACGATACCGAAAAGATAGGCGACTCATTCAGAGTGCTTCACACCGATTATATCGCGCTGCAGCGCATCGTGCTGCAGGCGAGCTATTTTCCGTATTTCGACAACGACGCTATTTTGAACCAGATAGATAAGATCGGGCTCAGACTCGACGAACTCTCGAAAGATCGGCGACTGCGAAAACCCGCATATATCGAAACACGCAGGCATCTTCAGAGTGTGAAAAAGCATTTTAAAGAGCTGGCAAAGACGATCTACGAGTTTCTGACCCTGAACGCCTCTTTGAAAAACAGCACCGTATATCTGCCGACTCTCGCCCTCAAGGCGTATGAGGTGTTCGATATCCACAGCGAACATGACCGTCAGGTAACGATGCTTCTTGCGAAGATCAACGAAACTCTCTTTCTTGCGAAGAATGCGCTGGACGAATCGTTTCTCGAAGAGGTGAAAGAGTACAAAAAGGGGCTCGAAGAGCTTAAAAAAGAGGTTGCGGAAAACGATAAAAGGCGACTTTTACAGGCTTCGATCGGCCATCTGACTCTTTTTTTGAAGATCTTTCCGAAATTTCGGGGTGATCTTGAAGAGATTCTCGATATCAAATTCCAGAACGAACTGGAGAGTGCAATCGCGAGCTTCTCGGAAGAGTCGAAGAGGGAGATGGCCCACATAAACACCCTTGCCGATCTCTTTTTGACGCTATACCTGATCTCCATTCTGGTGGTGATATACTTCATATTCCGCTCGGAAAAAGAGAATATGGAGCTCAAAAGGGTGCGTGACCAGCTCAGAAGGTCGCTCGTCACCGACCATCTGACAGGGCTTGAAAACAGGGAGGCCTATGTCGTTAGAAAGAGGATGATGAAACATCCCGCCCTGATACTCGTCAATATCGACAGGTTCAAGCACATCAACGAGTTCTACGGCTCGAAAACCGGAGACGCGGTTTTGCAAAAGAGTGCACAGATCCTGAAAGAGGTGGTGCCCAAATCTCTGAAAGCGCACATATACAGGCTGGGAGGAGACGACTTCGGCATACTCTACGAGTTCAAGAGCAGAGAGAGAACGGAGAGCGTCATCCGCCAAATCCTTAAGCACTTCCAGGAGAAGACGCTGAACATCGAGGGGATATTCGTAGATATCTCCATCTCGATAGGCGCCAGCTATAGCGACAAACTCCTGGAAACCGCCGATATGGCGCTGAAAATCACCAAGGGCTCCAAACGGCTCAGATACACGATTTACGATCCGTCGATGGATATGTCGAAGACGATCGCCAAAAACATACGCGCCCTCAAACAGCTGAAGCAGGCCATAGCGAAGGGTGACATCATCCCCTATTTCCAGCCTATAATAGATCTCGGCAACGGTGATTCGGTCAAATATGAAGCGCTTGCGAGGATGCGTACGCAAAGCGGCGAGATACTGGGGCCGAGCCACTTTCTCGATGCGGCGAAAGAGGCGAAACTGAGCGGAGAGATAACCGCCGCGATCCTTCGTCAGACGCTGAAGATCGCCGAAACTTGCGAAATGACCTTTTCGGTAAACATCTCTGCCGGCGACATCATGAGCGTACACGACCGCAACACGATCTTCGATCTTCTCGATAACTACAGATGCTGCTCTGAACGGATAATTTTCGAAATCGTGGAGAGCGAAGATATTGAAGATTACGATATTTTGAGCGGGTTCATAGAGCGTATCAGGGGGTATGGATGCGAAATCGCCATAGACGATTTCGGAAGCGGTTACTCAAACTTTGAAAAACTTCTTCAGCTTCAGGTGGATATACTTAAAATCGACGGTTCGCTGATAAAAGAGCTGGATACCAACGAACACGCCGCACTCGTAGTGCAGACGATAGTCGATTTCGCGAAGGCGGCCGGTTTCAAGACCGTTGCCGAATATGTACACTCAAAAAGCGTGCTCGACAAAGTCAGAAGTCTCAAAATCGATTTCGCACAGGGTTTCCACCTCGGTAAGCCGTCACCGCTGCTGCAGTGTGAGCGGCCTGCAGGCAACGACTGAAGAAGGAGAGGCGGATGGAGCTTGACAGACGATACGCGCAGGCGTGTATGCAGATTTTGCGCAGCGACGACCTGGAGCTTCCCGAAGCGGTAGAGGAGGAGCTCTTCGCAGAGGATTTTACAGCCGAATTCATAGAAGACGAAGAGGGGTCGCTCTACCTCAAGCTATACGGCAATAGACACTTTATGCTTACACAGGTCGTTCCGCTTCTAAAAAACATCGGCCTCGACATACATAGCGAAATATCCTACATAGTGGAGCATGGGGAGCGGAAGATATTCATAAGCCGCTACAAAATAGGAAACGAGAGCCTGACCGAGATAAAAAGGGCGCAGAAAAACGTTTTGGGGCTGATAAAGATGATGCTCTGTAACCCCGCCCTTCCAAACACTCCGCTGCTTCGGATGGCGCTTTTGGAGAATCTCTCTCCAAGAGAGCTGGAGCTTCTTTACGCACTTGTAGATTTCGAGAACCAGCTGGTTCCCTCATTCAACAAAGCCACGATAACGGATGTGCTGATAAGGTATCACGAGATAGCCAGAAACCTGATAGATCTCTTCAACCTGAAATTCGACCCGGCCCTGAAGAGCAGAAAAAGAAAGATGGCGCAGCTTGAAAAGAGCATCCTGCTAATGCTGCATCCGATAACCCATATAACCGAAGATATGGTGATAAGAACCGTATTCGAGATGATCAGGGCGATGGTGCGCACCAACTACTTCATGGGAAAAGATACGATCGCGTTCAAGACGATCACGGACGAAATGCAGAGCCGGCCGAAAGGTATTCAGCCGCATATAGAAGCCTTTGTGCACCACTACAGCTTCAGCGGGGTGCACATGAGGATGGGAAAGATCAGTCGAGGCGGAATCAGGTGGAGCGACCGCTTCGAAGATTTTCGCGTCGAGATCCGCTCATTGATGCTTACACAGGAGGGGAAAAACGCCATAATCGTACCGCGCGGAGCCAAAGGCGGATTCGTAATCAGAGAGCCTAAAGAGAGGCTCGACGAAGAGCGTTTCGCCCACTTCTATGAACTCTACATAGATGCGCTTCTGGATCTCGTGGACAATATCGAAGAGAAGGGGGTGTCCACAGACAGAGCCATAGTCAGGTACGACGATGACGACACCTATTTCGTAGTCGCGGCCGACAAAGGGACCGCACACATGAGTGACAAAGCGAACGAGATTGCCATGCGGCGCAACTTCTGGATGGGGGACGCGTTCGCCAGCGGCGGCAGCCGAGGTTACAGCCACAAGGAGCTCGGAATAACCGCTAAAGGGGCGATGCGTTCGGTAGAGAGGTTCTTTATAGAGCGGGGGGTGAACATATACGAAACCCCTATCAGCATCATAGGGATCGGCTCGATGAACGGGGACGTATTCGGAAACGGTATGCTTCTAAGCCCCCATTTCAAGCTGATAGCGGCTGTCAGCCACAACGAAATTTTCATAGATCCGGACCCGGACCCGAAGCTCTCATACGAGGAGCGCAAACGCCTCTTCGAGGCTAGCCCGAAAGGGGGGTGGGGCTATTATGACAGGAGCAAAATCAGCCCCGGCGGAGGAGTGTTCGCAAGAGACGAAAAGGAGATCCAACTCTCTGCGCAGATAAGAGAGCTTATCAAAACATCCCGTAAAAGCATGAGCGCCGAAGAGCTTCTGAGGGCCGTTTTGCGCATGAAAGCCGATCTCCTCTTCAACGGCGGAGTGGGCACCTACGTCAAGGCGAGCTGGGAGAGCAACCTGGATGTAGGCGACAAGGCCAACGAAAACGTACGGATCGACGCTTCGGAACTGAAGGTGAAGGCTGTCTGCGAGGGTGGGAATCTCGGTTTCACGATCCCCGCCCGCATAGAGTACGCAAGGCTCGGCGGTTTCATCAATCTCGACGCCATCGACAACTCGGCCGGTGTCAATACAAGCGACTACGAAGTCAATCTCAAAATAACGCTGGGAAGTCTGGTGAAAAAAGGGCAACTGGACGAGGCGAGCCGGATAGATGCGCTAAAAAAACAGGCGCAGATGGTCACAAACCGCGTTCTATGGACAAACTACTACCAGTCGCTGGCCATCTCACTCGACCACATCAGAAGCCGCAACGACCTCGTTCCGTTTCTGCAGACGATCGGAGTGCTCGAACGGGAGCTTCCGGTGTTTAGCCGCAAGCAGTTTTATATACCCAAAGATGAGAAGATAGAGTTGATACTCGACGAGAACGAAGGTATTGTCCGACCGGTTCTCGGAACGCTTCTTTCATACACGAAGATACTCCTCAAAGATCTGCTTCTAAAGAGCGACTTTCCCGATGAGGCGTTCGCACAGGAGTACCTGCTCAAATATTTTCCGAAGAGTTTCGCGGCCATCTACGAGGACGAGATACTGCTCCATCCTCTAAAACGTGAAATCGCGGCGACGGTAATTGCAAACCGCATCATCAACAACGCCGGTATCACATTTATTAGCGATTACGACGAGCTAGGCGAAGAGAGGATGGTCTCCAAAGTCAAAAGCTACCTGATCTGCAACCAGCTATTCGGATCCAACGACATCAGGTACGAGATATTCCGCCAGGACTACAGGATAAAGGCGCAAAAACAGTACGAGATGCTCTTCGAGATAGAGAACACTCTCGCTTTCAGTATAAGCTGGATGATGAGGCATATGCCGCCCGATCAGATAGACGCTCCGGCACTTCTGCGCTACAGAAGCGACCTCGCATCCTTGATGCAGGTTCTCCCCGAAGAGTCGATACGCGTGACTGTGGAAGGAGAGAGCCGCATAAACCGCTTTTTCCACCACCTTCCGTATCTAAAATTCACGATAGCGGCTATAATACTGCACGAAAAGAACCACCGCCCTTTCAACGAAACGGCCAAGCTTATGCACTCCGTCATAAAACGGCTCCATATAAACGAGATTCTCGAAGCACTGGATAGATACAGACCGAAAAACGAGCAGGAGCATACGATAAAAAAACAGCTCGGGGAGTTCATAGAGTTTGCGGTCACCTCTTTAAGCGAACGGGTCATTCACTACCAGCGCAAAGATGAGTCGATAGAGGATGCGCTCGAAAACTACCTGCACGACTGCGAAGAGCGCTACAGGGCTCTTCAGCAGGGTTTCGAAGAGTTCGTGCGACAAAACGGCGCGGAGAAGATCGAAGAGATCGCACTGCTGGTCAATACGCTTGTGCAGATAACGCTGGAGAATCCGCTGTAGAGCCGAAAGCGCGCTCTACTTGCACGGATCGGCCATTATCAGCCCCATATCGGCGGCTAGTTTGGCCCTGTATCCGCAGTAGTCGAAACTCTCCACCTGCGCCACACCCTCTTCGTACGCAGCCCTGGCTACGGCGGCCGACTCCCAAAGAAGGACCCTTTTGTCGAAAGGTTTCGGTATAAGGTAGTCGGGCCCGAATTTTAGGTCTATTCCGCCGTAGGCATCCTTTACATACTGCGGCACCGGCTCTTTCGCAAGATCGGCCAGAGCTCTGGCCGCCGCCATCTTCATACCTTCGGTGATGGCCGTCGCCCTTACATCCAGAGCCCCGCGGAAGATAAAGGGAAAGCCGAGAACATTGTTCACCTGGTTCGGATAGTCGCTGCGACCCGTCCCCATCATGACGTCGCTCCGTACTTCGGCCACCTCTTCCGGAAGAATCTCCGGTATAGGATTGGCAAGCGCGAAGATGATCGGATCGGGCGCCATCGAAGCCACCATCTCCCTGCTCAGAAGACCCGCTTTGGAAAGACCGAGCACCATGTCGGCACCCCTCATAGCCTCCTCCAGCGTTCTCTCGTCGGTGTCGAGCGCGAACTCGGCCTTATACGGGTTCAGGTCATCTCTTTCGGTGTGGATTACCCCTTTGGAGTCTATCATCACTATCCGCTTCGCTCCAAGCAGCCTGTACATTCTCGCACAAGCGATCCCGGCGGCTCCGGCACCGATGACGACGATCTTCATATTCGCTATATCCTTGCCGGTAAGCTCGAGGGCGTTGATGAGCCCCGCCGTGGTTATGATCGCGGTACCGTGCTGATCGTCGTGCATCACCGGTATGGCGGTCTCCTTCTTTAACCTCTCCTCTATCTCGAAACACTCCGGGGCTTTTATGTCTTCGAGGTTTATGCCCCCGAAAGTCGGCTCCAGGGCCTTGCATACGGCGATGAACTTTTCAGGATCCTTCTCGTCTATCTCTATGTCGAAAGCATCGACTCCCGCAAACTTCTTGAAGAGTACCGATTTACCCTCCATCACCGGTTTGCTCGCAAGCGCGCCTATATCTCCCAGACCCAAAACGGCGGTTCCGTTGGTGATTACGGCGACCAGATTGGCGCGGTTTGTATAGCTGTAAGCCTTCGAGGGGTCTCTCTCTATCTCGAGGCACGGCTCCGCAACTCCGGGTGTATAGGCCATAGAGAGGTCCCGTGCCGTATCGCACGGTTTGGTTATCTCGACACCTATCTTTCCACCTTCGTGATACTTCAGTATCTCCTCTTTCGTAATACTATGAGGCATCTTTTTCCTTCATATATTCAATAAGTTTTTCGACCCTTTTTAGCGTCTCCTCTTTGCCTATGATACTCATGACGTCACTCAGATCGGGACCGCCGAGGCGACCTATCAGCGCTACGCGCAGCGGCATTCCGATCTTGCCGAACCCTATCTGAAGCTCCTCTACGAAATCTTCCATCAGCGAGTGGTAGTCTGTCGGAAGGTGCGGATCTTCGGCGCTTCCTACCTTTTCGGCGAATTTCGCCAGAATCTGCACAGCCTCCCCCTTCATCGCCTTCTTCAGCGCCTTTTCGTCATACTCTTTCGGAGCCTGCAGCACTTCCGTTATCTGCTCCGCCATCTCCTTCAGAGTCTTGCACCGCTCTTTGAAGATATCGAGCAGGATTTCGCGCTTGTCGTGTGCCAGAAGATAGACCCCGAAATCCTCGAGAAGCGAGGCGAGACGTTCGTTGGAGCTGTTTTTTATGTAGTGTGCGTTGAGCCAGAGCAGCTTGTCCGGGTTGTACTGCGACGCCGAGGCGTTTATATCCGTAGGATCGAAGTGCTCGAGCATCTCTTCCATAGTAAATATCTCCTGGTCTCCGTGGCTCCACCCGAGACGAACCAGAAAGTTCAGAAGCGCTTCAGGGAGGTAACCCGCACGCTTGTAGTCCATCACATCCGCCGCACCGTCGCGCTTGGAGAGCTTCCTGCCGCCCTCCCCGAGTATCATCGGCACATGGTAGAAACGCGGCAGCTTGAAACCGAGAGCCTCGTACACCACTATCTGTTTGGGGGTGTTGTAGAGGTGGTCGTCACCGCGAATTACGTCGGTCATGCCCATCAGCGCATCGTCTACCGCTACGACGAAGTTGTATGTGGGGGTTCCGTCGCTTCTGGCTATGATGAAGTCGTCGACCTCCTCCGCGCTTATCGCTATGGTCCCTTTTATGCCGTCTTCGAAAACGATCTCGCCCTCCAGGGGAGCCTTTATCCTCACCACCGGCTCGACCCCTTTCGGAGGCTCCCCTTTGAAGTCGCGGTATCTACCGTCGTACCTGGGTCTCTCTTTTCTCGCCATCTGCTCTTCACGAAGCCTGTCGAGCTCCTCTTTGCTCATATAGCAGTAGTAGGCCTTTCCCTCGTCGAGAAGCTGCGTTATGTAGCTCCTGTAGAGGTCGAAGCGGTCGGACTGATATACGGGCTCGCCGTCATAATCCATCCCGACCCACTCGAACGCTTCGAGTATGGCCTTCGTCGCCTCGGCGGAGTTGCGGCTCATATCCGTATCTTCGATGCGAAGCTTGAACTCCCCGCCGTTGCGCCGCGCCCAGAGATAATTAAAGAGTGCGGTTCTAAGACCGCCTATATGCAAAAACCCCGTGGGTGACGGGGCGAAACGTGTAACTACCATATTCGGATTCCTTGGTGACCGACCTTGCGCGAAGCCGTACTCCCGATACGATTACCCTTCCAGGCGCCGTGAAATCGGGTGGTCTGCAGGTTCTGCGCAAAATCAGTCTGCGATTTATTGCAGCTATTATAGTTTCTTTTAGATAAAAAGCTGATACAATATCGCCTATAAATATGCAAGGTTCCGATTATATTATGAGAAATAGAATATCCCTTTTTGTCTGCTCTTTTGTCTGCTCTTCGATTATCACTGCTTCGGCTGCTTTCGCAGGACTGGTAGATGCCGTCAGTATCGTCGTCAACAATCAGCCCGTCACTCTTTACGAGATATACAAAACCCAAAAGAGTCTGGGCATACCCAAAGCCAAAGCTGTTGAACTGTTAATCAAAAAACGGATCAAAGAGGAGGAACTACAGCGCCTCGGAATAGATGTAGACGACTTCGACGTCATAAACGAAATAGACAAAATCGCGCGTCAAAACGGAATAGATACGCTCAAAATGCGCACAATTTTGGCCAAACAGGGGATGGACTGGAACGAATACAAGAGGAGGATAAAAGAGAAACTCCTGCAAGAAAGGCTATACCGCCGGATTCTCAGTACCAAGATCCAGAGCCCGAGCGACGAGACGCTCAGGGAGTACTACAGGCTCCACATAAAGAGCTTCTCGGTTCCGCAAAAGATTGAGGTCATACAATACTCCTCCGCCGACAAACAGGCGCTCATGGCCGTTACGAAAAACCCTCTCGCCGCAATCCCGGGAGTAACGAGAAAGCAGGAGACTCTGCAGACGCAGAAGCTAAACCGGGAACTCTCCTTTCTGCTGACCAAAACCCCCAAAGGGAGCTTCACGGAGATAATCCCGGTAGGCGGGCAGTATGTTCTCTTTTTCGTGCAGGATTTCATCGACCCCGAACCTCTCCCTTTCGAGAAGATAAAAGATAGGGTCTTCGCGATGTGGATGGAGCAGAAGCAGCAGGAGGCGATCGAGAGCCACTTCGAAAAGCTGAGGGCCGCGGCAGACGTCAAAGTTCTGCGAAACCCGTAAAGGAGTCCATTTTTGAAAAAGGCTCTTCTTCTTTTCTCATATATTCTGCCGCTTTTCGCATATATAGACGTGACCCCGGTTGAGATCGGGGAGCACCCCGGGACCGGCGGCTCGGTCGGCCTCTCTCTTTCAAATACTCGAGGAAACACCGACAAAACGGAAACAAGCGCCGATCTGAACATCCGATACGACAGCAACCGAACCTACGCACTCTGGTTATTCGGGGGGTACAAATATACCGATACCGAGGGAAAATCGATACAGAACAGGGGTTCCGCGCACCTGCGCTACCTTCATAAAATAGACGACACCATCTATCTAGAAAGCTTCATACAGACGGAGAACAACAGAATAAACGGCATCAAAAACCGCTCTGTTGCGGGTGGTGATATCCGCTGGCGCTTTTTCGATACATCCTCATTCGGCAGAGGGTACGCGGCGGCCGGAGCGATGCTGGAGCAGATACGATTTGTAGAGCCCGACAAAGACCCGATGCAACACAACGTCCGTCTAAGCACGTATCTCTTCTACACGAAGGCGTTTGGAACCGGTGCGCGCCTGAACGCATACATCTATTACCAGCCGAAAACCGGCAGCCGGTCAGACTACAACCTATATACGCTCGGAGAGTTTCAGACCCCGATCTACAAAAACTTCTCACTGGTAGCAAGCATAACATACAACTACGACTCTACGCCGCCAAGATACAAAAATGTAAATAGTATGGATATGGAGCAGAGAGTCTCTCTGCTCTGGAAATTCTGAGGATCCCCACTATGGCCTATTTTGCGCAGAGTCGCAATATCGGCTCTCCGAGAGAGGGTTACACTCCGCTAAAGGTGTGACTCGAGATACTTTGTGTCGAAGCGGTTCTCTATGAAGTCCGGGTTTCGCATCATGCGGCGATGAAAGTCGATAACCGTCTTTATACCGCCCACCTCGAACTCATCCATTGCACGCTGCATCTTTTTGATGGCCCGTTCGCGGTTCTCTCCCCAGACGATCACTTTACCGATCATCGAGTCGTAGTGCTGCGGAATGATGTAGCCTGCATGAGCGTGTGAGTCGATGCGGACATCTTTACCGCCCGGCGCGATCCACTTGTTGATCTTTCCGGGGCACGGCATGAAGCTGACCGGATCTTCGGCTGTAATACGGCACTCTATGGCATGTCCGCGGAGCTCCACCTCACTCTGCTCGAAGAGCCTCTCGCCTTCGGCTATGCGTATCATCCACTCTATGATGTCGATACCGCTTACCATCTCGCTTACGCAGTGCTCCACCTGAAGGCGGGTATTCATCTCCATGAAATAGAAGTTCCTATGTTTGTCTACCAGAAACTCGAACGTACCTGCACTCTCGTACCCTATATGTTTCGTCGCCTTTACCGCCGCTTCATGAAGCGCGGCCCGGGTCTCGCCATCGAGAAACAGAGCCGGCGACTCCTCTATCAGCTTCTGATGGCGCCTTTGCATGGAGCAGTCGCGTTCGCCTATATGTACGGCATTTCCGTGGCTGTCCGCAAGAACCTGTACCTCTATATGGCGCGGATTCTCTATGAACTTCTCCATATAGATCGTTCCGTCTCCGAACGCCGTTATCGCCTCGCTCTCCGCCGCAAGATAGGCGTTCTCTATGTAGCTCTCGTCCTCGACCACGCGCATGCCGCGTCCGCCGCCGCCCGCCGCCGCCTTCAGAATGACGGGAAAGCCCATCTCTTTCGCCAGTTTGCGCGCCTCTTCCACCCCCTTTATCGCACCGTCGCTTCCGGGAATGACCGGCACTCCGGCCTCTTTCATAACCTGCTTGGCTTTGCTCTTGTCGCTCATCATCGCCATAACTTCGACGCTCGGACCTATGAACTTGATGTTGTGGAACTTGCAGATCTCCACGAAGTTCTGGTTTTCGCTCAAAAAACCGTAGCCGGGGAATATCGCATCGCACTCGCTCACTTCCGCCGCCGCGATGATGGATGGGATATTCAGATAGCTCTCGGCGCTTTTGGGCCCGCCTATGCAGATCGTGGCATCCGCAAGGCGCAGATAGGAGGCGTCCTTGTCGGCCGTGGAGTAGACGGCGACAGCCTCTTTTCCCATCTCTTTGATGGTTCTGATCGTCCTGAGAGCGATCTCACCTCGGTTGGCTATGAGAATACGTCTGATTTCGGCCATAGGCTCACACCTTCTCTACCAAAAACAGCGGCATGTCGTACTCGACCGGCTGGCCGTCCTCTACAAGAATCTCCAGGATTTTACAGTCGAACTCGGCCTCGAGTTCGTTCATGATCTTCATCGCTTCGAGAATACACAAAGGCTGCCCTTTTCGGACCGTATCACCGACTTTCACAAACGGGGGAGAGTCGGGAGAGGGGGCGCGATAGAAGGTGCCTACCATCGGCGAAGTTATATAGACCGCATTGTCCGGAACGCTCTTTTCGCTCTCTGCCGGAGCGGTAGCGGGTGCGGGTGCCGGCGCGGCTGTCTGCGCCGCAGGCTGCTGCACCGCACTCTGTGTATCGCCCGAAGCCGTTCCGCCTTTTTCGAGAGCGAGCGAAAAGTCTCCGTCTTCGACTTTGAGCTTGCTGAGGTTGCTGGTATTGAAAACTTTAATCAGTTCTTTTATCTCTTTCAGGTTCATCGTTTTTCTCCGGTATTATGGGGATTTTAATTTGATATAATAACACAATTTTTTTGAACCGAACCCTAAAGAAGGAGAGTCCATGGGGCTTAAGAGCGACCGCTGGATAAGAGAGACCGCACTCAAAGAGAAGATGATAGAACCCTTTTGCGAAGATCAGGTAGGCAAGGGGGTCGTCAGCTACGGCTTAAGCAGCTACGGATACGACATAAGGGTGAGCAACGAATTCAAGATTTTCACCAACGTCAACGCCGAAGTGGTCGACCCGAAGCGCTTCGACGACAGGAACGTCGTGGACGTGGTGGACGATGTATGCATTGTTCCTCCGAACTCCTTCGCGCTCGCACGCACCGTAGAGTATTTCAGAATCCCGAGAAACGTTCTCGCGATCTGCCTGGGCAAAAGCACATACGCACGCTGCGGCATCATAGTCAATGTAACTCCGTTCGAGCCGGAATTTGAAGGACACATCACGATAGAGATTTCAAACACCACTCCGCTACCCGCTAAAATCTACGCAAACGAGGGGATCGCGCAGGTGCTCTTCTTCGAAGGCGATGAGCCCTGTGAAGTGAGCTACAAAGACAAGTCGGGAAAATACCAGGCGCAGACCGGCATCACACTGCCGCGGATACTGGGAGAGTGATGCCCGAGTGGCTGAAGCATTTTCTGACTCTTTTTGCAATCCTTCTCCTTGTAGCCGTATCTTTCTGGGTCAACCGTCCTGCAGAAAAAAAGAGTCTGCCGCACCATACCCACAAGATAGAAAAAGAGCGTTTTGAGTGTAAAGAGTGTCTTGAAAAAGATAGAGAGAAACGTCTGGCGCTGCTGCGCTCCACCGCCTATCTCGAACACTACATAGAAAATGTTATAAATCACGGATCATCCCAGCACCTGGGATATGCATACGGCGATATGCAGGCAGGTTTTGCAGATGCCGATCTCGCACCCAAGATAGCGGCATATGTCGTAACTCTTTCAGGCAGAAAACCTACACATCCTGAATGGGTCGGCGAAGGCCGAACCTTCTATGTGAGCAACTGCGGAGGATGCCACGGTGAAGACGGCAAAGGCGTACACGGAACCTTCCCCGATCTCACGCGAGACCCTCTTATGGGAATCAAGAAGAGGATAAGGGAAGCTCTTATTACCGCACCAACTAATAGAGTGAATTTTTGAGAGAACGAGACGCGGTGAGATGTGCGTGAAAAAATCTGAAGGACTACCCGTAGGTAATTCAAAGATTTTTTCGCGTGCAGATTGCCTCGTATCGTTCTCCCCGAAGGGTGCAGTGCTTTCGCCCGTACTCCGCGTTGGATTTTCTTGAATTCGCTTTGGCGAGTCCTGCAAAAATCCGCCTCGATTACGAACGAAATCACTGCATCAAAATTTTCACTCTATTAATTGGTGCGGTAATGATCTGAAGCCGGAATAGAGGCGTAGAGTTATCCGGTGCAGTGTCGCTGCGCTACAGAGTCGAGCAGCATTCGCAGTTCCGGTTCGCTGAACGGCTTTACGAGGTAACCCTCCAGCTCCAGGCTCAGTGCTTTTTTAAGGGTATCCTGATCCTTGTACGCTGTTATAAGGATAACCGCACATCCGTGTTCAAGCTGAATCTCTTCCGCAATATCTATACCGTCGACACTTCCCTCAAGGCGGATATCCGACAGCAGCAGGTCGACTTTATGCTTATCGGCATACTCAAGAGCTTCGTCCGCATTTGTCGCCAGCCCTATAACATGGTGCCCCATCTCCTTCATAATACTCTCTATATGAAGAGCTATTATGATCTCATCTTCCACTATAAGTACATTCAGCACGGCACTCTCTCTTATCGCTTATATTACATGTTTTCCGGCAAAGCCGAAAAACATCCGGGCCTGAAAGGCCCAACAGCCTCCTGATGTTTCAAAAAGCAGACTTTTGAGACGGCGCGCCTCAGATATTTTGCAGAAACAGCCAAGAGTATGTACAGCAGTGTTTTATCATGAACCGTCGCAAACAGCTCTATAACGGTCGAGCTTTTTTGCAATCTGCAGAGCCTCTTTCCAGCCTATTTTATCAAAACTCTCCGCAACAGGCCTGAAAAAAAACTGCTTCCCCTCGGCGTCAGCTCTATTTCAGCCTTGGTACCATCCATCGATTAAAGAAATTGAAATCTATGCACCGGCATGATCGTCTTTAGGCAAAATTATCGGTGACGGGAATTAAAAAAGTCTTTTTAAACTTTTAATAACTGACCTTACGCACAAGCCATTGATCGTATTATAGCGCACGTTGATTAACAGACAAAAATACTTTTTATAAGTTTAAATCTCTCTCCAGCCATTTGCAAAGAAACCATACCGCATAGAGATGGTGTTTAAAGCGTCCCTTTTTGGACCTCTCCACCATGAAGGAGAGGGGCTCTTGTGCAAAAAGCCCCACCTCTCTGTTTACCCTGTATACCAGGTCGATTTCGCCGCTTTTGTGCAGCCACTCTATATAGGGGTATGAGAACCCCTTCTTTTTGCGCCCTACAATTACTCTCGGCAGATATTTCGAGGCTATATCTTTCAAAATCCTTTTCGGCTCATCGCCCATTCTCCACTTCGGATCGGCCGAAAAGAGCGTCTCTGTAAGCTTTCTGTCCATAAAAGGGCTCCTCGCCTCTATACCGTGGGCCATTGTTACCCGGTCGAGCTTTTTCAGAAAAACCTCTCCGAGCTGCACCTTTATATCTATATAGCTCATCCACCCGGCACCGGAGGGATCGCCGAAGCGTTCGGCGTAGTGCTCTATCCGGCTCATGCTGCCGTCATCTTTTACATTCTGCTTCAAAAGCCTGTTCTGCTGAAGATCGGTAAAGAGCTCCGCCGAAGAGCGAAAAAGAACGCTGCCGTCGAAAATGCGCTTGTACCACTCCCACTCCCTGTTCGGGGAGTAGTTGCTCCTGAAGTAGTTTCTTAGCCAGTTTCTGTATTTGAGCTCTTTGGCCCTCTCTATGTCTACCATCTCGTAGTAGGGGCGGTAACCGAAAAAGAGCTCGTCCGCACCGTCGCCGCTGAGCAGCACCTTTATGCCGCTCTCTTTCACCTTTTTGGCCAGAAACCAGAGAGGCACGGCGGCCGGATCGCCGAGCGGCTCGTCTAGGTGTGCCGCCAGTTCGTCGACCGACTGAAGAAAGTCGTCCATATCCATCTCGAAAGAGCGGTGGTCGCTCCCTATATGGCGTGCGACCGCATCTGCGAACCTCCGTTCGTCGTACTTCTCATATTCGGCATAACCCACGGTGAATGTTGGGAGCGGGCTCCGCATCTCCCTTTGGGCCATAGCGGCGACCAGAGAGCTGTCAACTCCACCGCTAAGAAGCGCGCCCATCGGGGCATCCGAAACGAGACGGTACTTCACGCTCTCCCTTATAGACTCCTCTATCTCGTCCGAATCGGGGTTCCGGACAAAAACGGCCGACGCTATCTGGTCGCAAACATCGATGTACGGATCGGAACCGTCGTAGCGCAGGTAGCCGCCAGGTTCGAGCTGGTGTATCTGCGGGTATAGCGTATCGGGCGAGACGAAAGACTGGAAAGAGAGGTATGAGCAGAGGCGCTCCCTGCTCCACCTAAATTGCGGGAAGATTTTAAGAATCGCTCCGATTTCGGAGGCGAAAACGAATCTGTCGCCGTTTTTCGCCCAGTAGAGCGGTTTTTTGCCGAAAGGGTCCCTAAATAGATGCAGAGCCCTGCCGTCCCAAAAGGCTATGGCGTACATCCCCCTGATAAATTCCGGCAGTCTGCGTCCATACTCCAGAAAGAGTCTTGCCGCCACCTCGGTATCGCTTCGGGTGCGGCAGTCTAGACCAAGCTCCTCTTTCAGCTCCCGGTAGTTGTAGATCTCACCGTTGAGCAGTACGGTAACTCCCTCGACACACATCGGCTGATCCGCCTCCGGATGAGGATCTATGACTGCAAGCCGATGGTGGCCCAGAAAGAGCCCGTTATTGGCGACGACACCGCTCGAATCGGGCCCGCGGTGGGCCAGAAGGCCGAACGCCCTTCGGGCCGCCGCCTCGTCGTAGCTCCCCACTATACCGAAGATTGCGCACACGGGCTATCCTTCAAAGCGTGATTTTGACGGTAAAGTCCCCGTCGAGATAGCCGCTGAATATCTCAACGTTTCCGAAGCTTCCACACGCTTTTTTGATC
>WGAW01000023.1 GCA_015494675.1 Hydrogenimonas sp.
CGAACATCCTGAGCGTCTCCTCTTTGGTGAGGTTCAGGTCGTACTCCCAGATATCCCTGTTTTCGGTATCGCGGTACTCTTTCAGCTTGTCGTAGTAGGGCAGAAGCGAATACTTTCCGTCGTAGCCGCCGAAGAGCCCTTTCAGCGCGAAAACCACGCCGTTCTCCCTGTTCGGGTCGGCATCGGCGGCGTAATTGACCGCATACGAAAGCAGCCTCGAGTTGTACGAAGAGTTTATACGCACAAACGTATGACCGAACATAGAAGCGGGCGAGTTTATATGAGCGGACGGAAATACGAGTGTGGCCGATTCCGGGTCTACCCTCTTCAATATCTTCTCATACTCACTGCACTCAGCTTCGGGCAGACCTTTCAGGTTCAGTCTCTGCGTAAGCCACCTCTTCCTGGCGGGGTACCTGCAGGCTGTGGAGTTGTCGTCTGCCGCCTCTTCGCCGTAGAGCGCTTTTATAGTGGCCACGAGCTCATCTTTTTTACTGACTCTGCCGTTTTCGGAGATGAAAAACGAGTCGTCCTCTATTTCGCTCTCACCGCCGCTGTAGTGTAGAAGAAGCGCCCAGTATCTATCTTCATATATCCTCTTTTGCAGGGCCTCTTTCAGGGCCGAATCTACCGGTGCGGCGAAGAGAATAGATGAAAACAGTATAGAAAGATAGATCACGTACTTTTTAATGGGTCGGTCCTGTAGGAAGATTTGAAAGGGCGTAAAAACGCCCTTTTTCGATGCTTAGTTTATAGAGGATATGTTGTCGAGAACGTCAGACATCTCTACGTTTTTGCTGACGTAGATTTTGTTGTAGTTCGCCTGCAGAGAAGCCGAGAATGCGGCTTTGTCTTCCACGTTCAGAAGCTCGGCGAGAGTATCGAGTGTTTCACCCTGCCCCATTGCGATCTCTTTTGCGAGTGTATCCATATTTGAAGCTACAAACTCCTGCGCTCTCTCGTTCATTACCAGTTTTGTCTTTTTACATCCGAGAGTACCGCTTGTGATACCGAAAGTCTGGTTGCCGGATGTTCCGTTTGTAGTAGCCTGGAGAGCCAGCATAACCGCAGAGCTGTCATCTTTGATGAGCATGGCACCGAGGCCGCAGCCTGTCTGATCGTTTACACCTGCAAATGCGGATGAGCCGATTACGGCCGCAGCTGCAACCGTTACAAGAATTTTTTTCATTTTAACTCCTTCATTTTTTACCTATGCCGGAAATAGCGGCAAAAGGCTCGATTGGATGGATTTACACCCTTTCCGATTTACCGATGCCGCCTGCCGTACAACATTCGATTCCCCGAAATTAGCCAATCATAGAACAGGTTGACCACAAGAGTAGGAACGGCTAAGAATCAAAAAAGTCGAATCGAAATGTTTCTACGGCAGACGAATATCTATTTACGGCTGTTGCCGGTACTGTTTGGGACACCATCACCTACTTCAAACCGTAATATGCCCTTCAGTTCAACAATAGAAACTGACAAGAAATTGTATACATAATTGGTTAAACAACCTTTTAAGTTGTATTTTATAGAGAAATAAAAAGTGCTATTTTGTTTAACTGTAACAAAAAGTTACAGCATCTCCTCTATGAACCTACTCCATCTCGAGCCGCATAAGGAACATATCTTCCCCGTCCGTTATGCGCACGAGGCCGCTTTCGCATTTTGGGCAGGAGTAGTCGTGTTCGCTCAAGACCGACTCTTCGCCGCACTCTTCGCAAAAGATCACGACCGGCTGTATCTGCATGACGAAATCGGCCTCTTCGCAGATCGTCTTCTCTTTGAAGGTGTTGAAGGCGACCTCGAGCAGGTGCGGCTCCACGCCGCTCAACACCCCTATTTTCACCTCTACGCGGGTGATCTTTTCGACACCGTTTGCGGCGGCGTGCTCTTCACACTGCTGCAGCAGCGCCTGAACGATGGAGTATTCGTGCATCAGCAGATTCTCGGCAGAAGCTCACCCTTGGGCAGCTCGAGATATCTGCTGCTTCCCCACGGACTGCGGAGTATCACTCTGCCCCTTTTCCTGTCGCTCACGGTGCCGATTATGGAGGCGTCGGCGCAAAAGGGGTATTCGCTCAGACACTCGAGCGCCAGCGTCGCGTCGTCGGGATGCAGAGAGATTATGAAAGTGCCCTCGTTCGCCAGGTCGTAGGGCTCGAAGCCGAGCATCTCGCAGATTCCGCGTACCTCTTCGCAGACG
>WGAW01000024.1 GCA_015494675.1 Hydrogenimonas sp.
CTTATGTTGTCTCCGTCGAGCAGGTATGTGTGCCTGCCCATCTCAAAGAGCCTTGCCTCCACCGCGTTGGCTATCGTGGATTTGCCGGAGCCGCTGAGCCCGGTAAACCACAATATACAGGGACGCTGCTTTTTCAGCGCCGAGCGCTGAGCCTTCGTAATCTTATGGCTGTGCCATACAACATTCGTACCCTTCTTCGACTCTCTGCTTCTACTCTCCAATGCCGCTCCTATTCTCTATTTTATGTAGTGCTTCTTTATATACCTGAAGACGATTTCCGCCGCTTCGTCCGGATCGGTCTTCTCCGTATCTATTACGATCTCGGCATGACGCGGCTCTTCGTAGACATCGCTTATGCCGGTAAAGTTTTTAAGTTCTCCGTCCAAAGCCCTCTTGTATACCCCCTTGTAGTCGCGCTTTTTGCACGACTCCAGGTCCGCTTTTACATATACTACAATATTGTTTTTTACCATGGTACGGATAGCTTTTCTCGACTCCCTGTAAGGGGAGACGAACGAAGCCACGGTAGAGATGGAGTTTTTCTGCAGAGTCTGTATGAGGTGGCCTATGCGCTTCATATGGCGGTTTCTGTCCTCTCTGGTGTAGCCCAGGTCGGGGATGAGCTCTCTAATATCTTTGGAATCTATCCGCTCTATGGGAATATCGAGTTTCCGAAGTTTTTCATAGAGTCTGTCGGCGATTGTACTCTTTCCGCTCAGCGGCAGGCCCGTAAACCAGACATTGAAAGGCTCTATACGCTTTTTGCCGAACCTGACTCTCTGCCAAACCTTTTCATGCCCCCAATAGAGAGCTATCTTCAACACGGTCTCGATGACCCCGGCCGCGACGGCGAGATCAAGCCTGCCGAAAAAGATATATACGATAGTGATGGTGGTTCCCGTGGCGACGAAGCGCCAGCTGACACCTTTGGCGATAGAACGGAGGTTGGTCTCTTTATACATTCAAAAATCTTTGATTCATAAATTATCTTCTTGTTATCCGGTCGTTTTGAATTACAAAGATCGAATCACGAATAACCGACAACGGATAACGATCAACGAAGGACAAAACTCATATCTCCTTGCACTCCCACTCCGGAAAATGCTCTCTTACAAACGCGTTTAGAGCCTTTTCCGCCTCAGTATAGACCCTCTCGGTTTTATGTCTGGTCGAAATGCCGGCTATCATCCCCGCCGCCACGGTATTGTTGGTGATCTTGTCTATCATTATGAAAGCTCCGGTACGCTTGTTCTCCTCATAAAGATCGAACGCGACCTTTTGCGTAAGGTCGATCTTCACCCTGGCGATGTCGTTGAGCTCGAGGCTTTTGGCCTCTACCTTCTCCCAGTCGTTGACATCCCGCTTGAACATAATGGAGCTAACTACCGCATTCACCTCCTTGGAGTAGAGCTTCACTATATACTCTCTGCTCTTTAGCGGCTCTTCGTCCATCCAGACGAGCATCGCTTCGAAACTGTCACTGAAATGGGGCGGTTTATCCCCCTCTTTTACGATCAGATCGCCGCGCGATATATCTATCTCATCCTCCAGTGTAAGCGTAACGGCCATAGGAAAACCGGCCTCTTTAGCCGTAGAGCCCTCCCTTTCAGGATTCAGGGGCAAAACTATGGACTTTACACCTGAGCTCTTTTGAGACGGATATACCACAATCTTCTCGCCCTCTTTTATAGCGCCGGAAGCTACGGTGCCGGCGAAACCGCGAAAATCGAGATTCGGACGGTTTACGTACTGCACGGGAAAACGAAATGCCTTGAAGTCGCTTCTCTCTATCGTGACCGTATCGAGGTAGGGCAAAAGGGCGGCTCCCCCATACCACTCCATCTTTTCGGAGTTTTCGACAACATTGTCCCCTTTCAGGGCCGATATCGGAATGAAATCTATCTTTTGGCGGAAACTCTTGTAGGGCAGTGAAAATCTCAGCTGCTCATACATCCGCTCATAGTCCGAAACTATCTCGTTGAACCGCTCCTCGCTGTAGTCGACAAGATCCATCTTGTTTACCGCTACTACGATATTCCGAATGCCCAGCAGGCTCACAAGAAACGAGTGGCGCCTGGTCTGGGTCAGTACGCCTTTTCTGGCGTCTATCAAGATAACGGCAAGATCGGCCGTACTCGCACCCGTGACCATATTGCGCGTATACTGCTCGTGCCCTGGGGTATCGGCGATGATATATTTGCGCCTGTCGGTAGCGAAAAAGCGGTAAGCCACATCTATCGTGATACCCTGCTCCCTTTCACTCTGAAGACCGTCTATCAGAAGCGCGAAATCTATCTCGGCATCATCACCCACGGTACCGTACTTTTTGGTCTCGCTCTTCACAGCCGCCAGCTGATCTTCGAAGATCATCTTGCTGTCGTAGAGCAGACGCCCGATAAGCGTAGACTTTCCATCATCCACACTCCCACACGTAATGAAACGGAGCATCTGCTTGTTTTCGTGTTGTTTTAGATACTCTTCGATGTTTACATTGATGAGGTTTTGGGTTTTGGGTGCCGGGTTTTGGGTTTTTATATTATGATTTTCGTTTGTCATTGTTGTTCCTGAAATTGATTAATGATTTGATCATTTTGGATACCTCTTCACATTCGTGAATGAATCTATCAGATTCCATTTTATCTATATAGCCTATCTCCTGGGCGATCGTTATCTGTGTTATCAATTCTGCACAGGATGCATTGGCGATATAGAGAAAACGAATCGATTCTTTGTTGGAAAACCGTTCATCCCCTTCGGCAATATTGCTGGAAATCGAAACAGCCGCCCTGCGCATTTGATCCCTTAACCCATGATCTCTCTGAAATGCACCGACTCTGGTCATTCGATAGATATTTACCGCCAAATCTTTTGCCTTGCGCCAAACACGCAACTCCCTAAAATCACCCAAGCCCCCTCCTAAAACCCAAAACCCAAAACCCAAAAATCAAAAATACCCTTCAATCTTCTTCTTCTCCATCGATCCTTCCTGGTCCTTGTCTATGAGCCTCCCTTCACGCTCGCTGTTGCGGCTTAGAAGCATCTCGCTTATTA
>WGAW01000025.1 GCA_015494675.1 Hydrogenimonas sp.
CGTATCGTGTTTCCGGCCATCTGAAAGAGCAGCCTTATGAATGTGCCCGACAATCGGTCTTTGGCTAAAACGATGAACATTTTTTCCCCTCCTCTTCATAAGCTTGCAGCAGCTCTTCGTCACATTTCGGGCAAAACTCGTGTTCGCCCGGTATATAGCCGTGTTTGGGGCATACCGAAAAGAGCGGCGTTACCGTGATGTATGGAAGCTTGAAGTTGGTTATGACCTTCTTTACGAGGTTTCTGCACGCCTCCGCAGAACTAACGCGCTCCCTCATATAGAGATGCAAAACCGTTCCTCCCGTATATTTGCACTGAAGTTCGTCCTGCAACTCCAGTGCCTCGAACGGATCCTCGGTCAAATCTACCGGTATCTGCGACGAGTTGGTATAGTAGATATTTTTGCCGCTTCCTGCCTGAATGATATCGGGGTATCTCTTTTTGTCCTCTTTCGCGAAACGGTATGTGGTTCCCTCCGCCGGCGTGGCTTCCAGGTTGTAGAGGTTTCCGGTCTCCTCCTGGTACTCTCTCATTCTCTCGCGCATGAAATCGAGAATCTCGAGTGCCATACGCCTACCCTCTTCGTCCGCTATCGTTAGCATGTCGTCGGAGAAGTTCCTGATCATCTCGTTCATGCCGTTTACGCCTATTGTCGAGAAGTGGTTGTTGAAGCCCGGAAGGTATCGTTTCGTATAGGGGAATAGCCCCCTGTCGTAAAGCTCCTGTATAAACTTTCTCTTCTTTTCGAGTGTCGACTTCGCCAGATCCATCAGCTCTTCGAGCCTCTTGTAGAGTCCCTTGATATCGTTTTTATAGAGGTATCCGAGTCTTGCCATGTTTATCGTGACCACTCCTATGCTACCGGTCATTTCGGCGCTTCCGAAGAGCCCACCCCCTCTTTTGAGCAGTTCGCGAAGATCGAGCTGGAGCCGGCAGCACATGCTTCTTACATGTCCCGGTTTGTACGCCTCTTCGTTTGGGACGAGATTTCCGTTCTCATCACACTTATACTGGCTTCCTATGAAGTTCTGGAAGTATGATGAGCCGATCTTCGCCGTATTTTCGAAGAGAATATCCGTATTTTCGCCGTACCAGTCGAAATCTTCGGTAATGTTTACCGTTGGTATCGGAAATGTGAAGGGCTGTCCGGTGCTGTCGCCTTCGGTCATCACTTCGTAGTATGCACGGTTGATCATATTCATCTCCGGCTGGAAGTGGCGATAGCACATCTGCTCCAGAGAGGTTATGTTCGGGTCGCGTCTTCGGGCCTCTTTAAGCAGCCGCTCATCCTCCACTCCCTTCAACAGGTGTCTCTTTCCGCTTGTAGGAAACTGCTCTTTCAGATCTTCCGGAACCGTCCAGTCGATCGTTATGTTCGTAAAGGGCGACTGCCCCCATCTTGCCGGGACGTTGAGGTTGTATACGAAGCTGCGTATCGCCTTTTTGGTCTCAGTGAAACTTAGGCGGTCCTTGAATAGATAGGGTGCCAGATATGTATCGAACGAGCTGAAAGCCTGTGCACCGGCCCACTCCGACTGCAGTATGCCAAGGAAGTTCGCCATCTGTCCGAGCGCCTCTCTGAAGTGCTTCGGCGGACGACTCTCGACACGCCCCCTTACGCCGTTGAATCCTTCGTCCAGAAGTGCGCGAAGGCTCCATCCCGCACAGTAGCCGCTGAGGCAGTCGAGGTCGTGTATATGGTAGTCGCCGTTTCTGTGGGCGTACCCCTCCTCTTTGGAGTAGATCTTGTCGAGCCAGTAGTTGGCGATTATTTTGCCGGCCGTGTTGTTTATCAGTCCCGCGTGTGAGTAACCGGTATTCGAGTTTGCGTTTATGCGCCAGTCGCTTTTGGAGATATACTCCTCTATCGTCTCGGTGGAGTTAACGAACGTGGTGTCCTCGACAAGACCGAGTATGTGCTCTCTCTGCATTTTGTGGGTGTGGCGGTAGATCATGAAGGCGCGCATCACCTCGAAGTAGCGCGCCTTGAAGAGCTCCTGCTCTATCATGTCCTGAATATCTTCGACCGCGGCGATGCGTCTTTGTTTCAGTCTGTCGAGTACATTGAAAAATATCGTACTGTCGTATGTGGTGTTCTGGCTTTTGAAAGCCGCCTTGATCGCATCTTCTATTTTATAGGGAGCAAACGCCTCTTTCGTACCGTCTCTTTTCAGAATCTCTTTCAGCATCGTTAAAATCTTTTCAGTTATGGTTTATGCAGGAGTTATCCCGGGTGCCTCGAAAACCCCGGAGGTTCTGCCGCATCTTCGGGGCTTTGGAGGCACCCTTTTGACAGAACCTGTCGCGAAAAAGTTTTTTCACCTCCTCGTGACAGGTTCCGAAAGGGTGTCTGAAGCACTGGACGCTTCAAAAATTGCTCATTTCGGTGCAAGCTAAAGGAGCAGGTACCCGGTTACGAAATTTTCGTATGCCGGACTCTGAAATTGTAAGCTTTTTTTACTTGCCGAGCCATAAAAAAAGAGCTCACAAAAGTGTCACGACATACCGTTTTTACGGGGCTTGATGACACAATAGTGACATCGGTTTCCATATTAAATAAAAATCTGATTTTGTTGATGGGTGTCAACCAATTTGAAAGATTTTTTTGAGTACAATCCCATTA
>WGAW01000026.1 GCA_015494675.1 Hydrogenimonas sp.
ATCAGGATCGAGGTCAACGACGAGCTCGGCGAGATTACGAGGCTTCTCGATGTTCTGGAGACCGATCCGCCGGCCGGTGCGGTGGTGGGGCTTATAACTTTTCACTCGCTGGAAGATAGGCTCGTAAAACAGCGTTTCAGGAAGTGGAGCCGAAAGTGCATCTGCCCTCCGGGAGTCTACAGGTGCGAATGCGGAGGCAGTCATGAATTGGGAGAGATGCCGGGCAGAAAACCCATGACGGCTACGGATGAGGAGCTCGAGCGCAACCCGCGAAGCAGAAGCGCGAAACTGAGATGTTTTCATTTCAAGGGGCAATAGAGTTAAAATGGGTGAAAAAAAGGTCGCTGAAAATTTTATGCATGAAAGCATTAAAGAAAAGATGGAATTGGCCGATAGTATCAGTGAGACCGTTTACGATGGCACGGCGGATTGGCAGTTTCTATTTATCGTCATCATCACGATTTTCATAACTCTCCTTCTTTTAATGCCGAAGATATATCTGCGAAATTCGATCTATTACGAAAGCCGTGCCATCGACCGTCTCGAGACCCAGTACGGTGCTCTTCTCGAAGAGCATAAACTCCTTAGCCGCAAGGTCGAGGGTCTGAAGGTCAAAAATCAGATCCTCGACACCATTTTTTAGGCAAACTCCGATGATAGAGAAGTTTGTACGCTTCGCCATCGAGAAGCCTATACTCAACCATATATTTCTCGTCTTTATGTTCATTCTCTCCATTTTTGCCTATATAAACATACCCAAAGAGATATTTCCTCCCGCGAACCTCGACAGAATAGTCGTAACCGGCCACTACTCCGGTGCGAGTGCGGACCTGCTCGACAAGATGGCCGTACACTCGATAGAGGACGGTCTGAAGAATTTGAGCGAAATAGATACCATAGAGTCCGTGATCAAAAACGGCTCTTTCTCGATAGGTGCCGACATCAAGCCGGGAAACGATGCGGACCTGGCTCTAAGTGACGTTAAAGATATAGTTGCAAATATCCGGCGGGATCTGCCTGCGGATATGGACGAGCCCATAGCAAAGGTGGCTAAAAGAAGTTTTCCTCTCGTTATCATAGCGGTAGCCGGCGAGGTTCCGAAAAAGAGGCTGCTTCAGGTTGCCCGGGAGATTAAGAGCGACCTGGCCGACTTCAAGGACCTTAGCGACATAGCCGTCTACGGCGATGCCGACGATGAGCTCGACATACTTCTGAATTCCGAAAAGATTGCGGCTTACGGACTTACGAAGCGCTCTGTCGTAAGCGCTCTGTCGAATATCGCCTCCATATTTCCTATAGGCTCGATCAAGGAGCGGGGCAACCACCTTTTCGTAAGCACGATAAACGGGGAGAAAGATGCGAAGGCCCTGAGTGAGACGCTTTTAAGGGTAGACGGAAAGACGATCAGGCTCAAAGATATCGCTGAGGTGAGGTTTACACTGAGCGATCCGTCTGAGATATCACACTTCAACGGTATAAAAAACGTCTCCATCTCGGTAAGCAAGTCTGAAGAGGGCAACGCGATAGCCCTTTCAAAGCAGATAAGAGAGCTGCTTTCGGGCTACTCTAAGCGGTATGAGAATCTTACCTTCAATGTCTACACCGATACTTCCATATGGATAAAGAACCGACTAAATACCGTAGTCTCCAATATAATCTTCGGTCTGAGTCTCGTATTTTTGTCGATGCTTCTTTTCGTCAATGCCAGAATCGCACTCGTCGTCGCGGTAGGCATTCCGGTTAGTTTCATGATAGGTCTGGTCGCCTCCGAGATTCTCGGCTACAGCCTCAATATGCTCACGCTTCTGGGTACTCTGATAGCCCTGGGTATGCTCGTGGACGAAGCTATCGTCGTCGCCGAAAACATCTATCGCTATATAGAAGAGGGGATGGAGCCGAAAGAGGCGGCCATAAAAGGTTCCGTGGAGATGTTCCCCGCGGTTCTTACCGCCACGATGACGACCGTATTCGCGTTTTTGCCGCTTCTGATGCTCAGCGGCAAACTGGGTGAGTTCATAAAAGTGCTTCCGGTCATGATAAGCATTCTGCTTTTAAGCTCGCTCTTCGAGGCGTTCTATTTTCTTCCTCTGCATGCGAAAGATATACTCAAACCGACAAAAGAAGCAAGCTTCACACGCCGCTTCTGGGAGAAAAACTATAAAATCTACGCGGCTATTTTGCGCCCCATGGTCAGACACAGGTATCTTTCCATATCTTTAATGCTTCTTTTTATCGGATCTGCGACCTACCTGCTTGCAAAGCAGAGCCGTTTTCAGCTCTTTCCCGATTTCGACACCACCCAGATATATGTAAACGGCGAGGTAGATATAAACAACGACCTCTTCGAAAACGAAAAGATAGTCACACAACTGGAGCGGGAACTGCTCAAGAGGCTTCCCGAAGAGGATGTATCTTCGATAACCGCAGTAATAGGGCTGAAGGTAGACAGCAACAACAAAGGGGAGCATGCGGACAATCTGTTTCATATATTTGTAAATCTTCATGAACCGGTGCCGAAAAACTTTTTCGACCGCTATATAAACCCGTATCTAAGCCCTGAATACAACGACTCCGACATGATGAGAAAGCGTTCGGCGCAGGAGGTAGCGGCACAGATTCAGAAGATCGTAGAGCCCTTCAGGCATAAAAAGGACAGCTACGGACCGCTCTTTAAAGAGTTGAATGTGATAGTTCCGCAGGCCGGTATCGTAAAGAGCGATATCGAGATATCTTTCGGTGGTGATGCCCAAAAGGTCCGTTCGGCGCTCAAAAAGGTGGAAGAGGAGCTCTCTAAAATCGAGGGGGTGCAGAACATAAGCGACGATGCTAAAGAGGGTGAAGACGAACTGAAGCTAAGGCTTAACAGGTACGGTCAGAGGCTCGGGTTTACCGAAGGTGCCCTGACCGCCGCGCTTCAGCCGTTTTTTCTAAAAGGCGAGTATGCGAAGATGTTCAACGACGAGGGTCTGGTACGCATCCGCATGGAAGATCTGGGCAAGGATCGGTACGAGACGCTGAAGCGCTTCGAACTTCAGGTTCCGGGCCGCATGGAATGGGTGAAGCTTTACGAGATAGCGGATTTTGAGAGAAAGAGGAGTTTTGCGAAGATCTTCAAAGTCGACGGAGAGAGGGTCAGCACCGTCTATGCCTCTTTGAACAAGCGTCTCGTCACATCCGCCGAGGTGATGGAGAGACTCGCTCCGCTTTTCAAGAGTCTCGAAAAAGAGGGGGTCTTTATAGATATAAAAGGTGAAGAGAAGGAGAACCGAACCGTAAAACGGGAGATCATACAGTCGGCGGTCATAGCGATCTTTCTGATCTTTGTAGCACTCGTCTGGATGTTCGATTCGATCGCTCTGCCGCTGATAACACTCTCGACGATACCGCTTTCGATACTCGGTGTTCTGATAGGCCACTATATCATGGGAATAAACCTGACGATGCCGAGTCTAATAGGTATAGTGGGGCTCTCGGGAGTCGTCGTAAACGACGGTCTGATAATGATAGATTTCATAAAAAAGTGCAAAGACCTGGATTCGCTGCTGGAGAGGGCCAAGCTGAGACTCAGACCGATTCTGCTGACATCCATAACGACGGTCCTTGGGCTCTCTTCACTAATGTTTTTCGCCTCCGGGCAGGCATTGATTTTGCAGCCGATGGCGATAACGTTGGGATTCGGACTGATCTGGGCGACGGTACTTAACCTCTATTTCGTACCTCTGCTCTTTTCGATTCTATACAAAATAGAGATAAAGCACCCGAAATGACGACTATTTGAGTAAATTTAAGCTCATCTTTGTGATAATTATTCTTAAAGCAACAAGGTGGTTACAAATGTTCAAATGTATTGAAGTAAAAGATCAGGAGTTGATAAAGGAAATTTATCGTTTTAGGTATAGAGTGGCTTTGGAAGAGGATATTTTGCCTGAAGGAAAAGAGTTTAAAGAGGCTTATGAGGCTGATGAATATGATAAATACAGTATACAGTACGCAGTACTTGACGATGATGGGAGAATAGCTGCATGTATGCGACTTGTTCATCACTCTCCAATCGGATATCCGGCATCAAACAATTTGCCGAAATTTGAGAGTGAGAAGAGTAATTTACTCTCAAATAATGAGACTGGAGAGCTCTCTAGAATTTTTATAAGGAAAGATTGCCGGGGCATGAAGAGTACGAGAAATATTGTTGAGGCTATAAAGCCACTTGCCGGACAAAAACTCATAGATTTGGAGTTGACATATACATATGGGGCTTTGGAAAAGAGCTTTTACAGGTTTCTAATCATGTTAAAAATGCCATATAGACAAATAGGTCCATATCATTTATATGGAAATAGGAAAAGGGCTTTGTGTATTATGTACACACAAGAGTATGCACAATTAAACAAGGAATTTTTTAGTGAAACGGTATTTTGAGATATTGTTTATATTATCTATCTTGATGATTCCCTCTTTTGCTGAGAGTGATGCCGTAAAAGATTTGATTAACAGCATTGATAAAGATGCTCAAATTATTGAAGAGTTGGCAGAAAAAACTAGAAGCAGTGAACCATATCAGCCTTACATTATTTCTGTATTCAGCGGTAGGGAACTTGAAAAAGTTGGAGTAGTAAACCTTAAAGATGCTTTAACGCTTGTGCCGGAGGTCGATATAGCTACGGATAATATGGATAATCAGCAGGTGATTTTACGCGGGTCAAATCCGTTTGCCTTCGGTCAAAGTAAGCTTTTTATTGACGGTATAGAGGTTAACAACTTATATTCTGACGGATATGGTTCATGGTTCTCTATGCCTATAGAGTTTATAAAAAGGATAGAAGTTACCCGTGGACCCGGAGGAATAAGTAACGGCGTAAATGCGTATGCGGGTTCAATCAGAGTCATCACCTATGCCGAACATCTGCCTATGGAAAAAAACTCCAAAAAGGTTGTCGCAAAGGCTGGAAGTTATGAGTATCGATTGGGTGGAACCGTTTTAAGGCAAAATGTAGGCGATCTTTCTGTTTATGTTGACCTATATTATCAAAAAGACGATAAATCGTTGCAGGTAGGTAAGGATGCCCTCTCTACAGGGCGCTATGGTGCCGTTAATGTTCCGCTTTCACAGGAAGGTGAGGCACCTTTGTGGATGCGCAGCTATATGGCGGGATTACGTTTGCAATATGGCGCTTTGAGGCTTGATGCAAGAACGCTATATTATGAAAGAGGAAGTGCATTCGGCATCAACGGTATGCTTCCTCAGCCGAAAGATCACGCAAAATTTCCATTCTCGTATGCCCAAATAAGTTACAATAAAACCTTCAAAGAGTGGTACTTTTCTATTAACGGTGGAATAAAGCTCAGTTCATTCAAGAGTGCCTCTATGTTGACTCCAGAGGGGTTTGTCACACCGGTTACATTAACAACTGCCGGATTCATTAACCAACCTCTTGTTTTTGCAGAAGGTTTTTACGGAGTTCATGAAGTTGATCAGCGTCAAATCTATCAGAGTGCATATTCATCTTTCAGAGGTTTCAAGATGCACCGGGTTGACTTGGGCTACTTTGTTTCAAAAGAGGAGACAACCAAAGAGGCAACAATAACAACTGACCGCTCGGATGGGATAGGCTTGGTGGATTACTCACAAACACTTCCTTTTACTGACCCCAATGCGGAGCGAACTACATGGCGATTTTTTGTACAGGACCGTTATCATCATTCCGAAAATTTGACGCTGCAGGCCGGTTTGAATATCGAAAAAAACAGTAATATCTCTACACAGTTTAATCCTCGTGTTTCGGCGGTTTATCAGCCGGATGGGTCAAACGTCTATAAATTGATATATAGCAGGTCCATTAGAACACCATCATGGCAGGAGGTCTATACTCTGAATAATAACGCCCGGGTGGGCAACCACAATCTTGATCCTGAAGTTGTCAATGCCTGGGAAGGAGCCTATATTCACAGGTTTGGAACCGACGAATTTGTTCAACTGAACCTTTTCTATTTAAAAAACAGTGATCAAATCGACAACCTAAACAGCGACCATCAGTACAGAAACAGCGGAAGCTCGGATATATGGGGTGCGACAGTCGAGTATAAAACACATATACTCAATATTGGACGACTCTATCTCAATTTTACGCAACTGAACGGAAAAAAATCCAACCATCAGCCGCTTGACAATGTAGCTA
>WGAW01000027.1 GCA_015494675.1 Hydrogenimonas sp.
ACTTACGCTACGGCGTAAGCGGGGCGGTAATCTGTGTTGTTTGCGTTTATTGCATTGCGGACAGTTTAACGATATGTCCAAATCGGCATGCAGCCGGAAATCGCCTGCTCCTGTCGAAGCCAAGTCAACCCCGTCTTGGATGCAAACAACTCTCACTCGTTGATCTTCTCTTTGATCGAACGCGCAAGTGTAGATATTTTATCTATCTTTTGAGTGTTTGTCAAGTTTTCTTTAAGCAAAATCCTGACAAAGGCGCTCCCGACGATTACACCGTCGACACCCTTTGCCTTCTCTTTCGCCGTATTCTCGTCGACTCCGAAACCGATGTAAAGAGGCGTATCGGTATGTTCACGCACCGCCGCTATGAGCGGCTCGAGAGATTCGCTCTTGTCGGCACCGGTGATTCCGGCGTATGCGACCATATAGATGAACTTCTTCGCATCTTTGACTATCTCCGCTACCCTCTGGCGGCTGTCCGTGGGCGCGACAAACTCTATGAGAGCGACACCTTTTTCATCGAAGAGGCCTCTGTAGGCCGCCGCCTCTTCATGGGGAAGATCGGGAATGATGAAACCGCTTACCCCGAACTCCTTCGCCTTTTGCAGAAAGTAGTCGACCCCTTTGTGGTAGAAGGGGTTGAAGTAACCCATCCACAGGGTATCGATATGCGGGGCGATCTTTTGGCTCACCTCCAGCAGGTCGGCGATTTTGAAACCGTTTTGAAGGGCGAAGAGATTGGCGGCCTCTATGACCGGCCCGTCCGCCACCGGATCGGAAAACGGTATTCCCAACTCCAGAGAGTCTACTCCCGCCTCTTTTAGCGAAAGCGCAAGATCTGTCGTAAAATTTTTGTCCGGATATCCGGTCGTGATGTATGCTACCAGTTTTTTCAAATTCTCTATCCTATCCGAGGAACAAGCAAAATTTTCGGGTCTATATCTTCTAGCTCTCCGTCACTCGAGATTTCGGTATACCAGGAGCGAAACTGGTCGCTAACCAGAAGCAGCCAGTCTATGAGCTCTTCACTGACGGCATCAGGATTCTCCCTGAGCCGCTCCATAGTCTCCTCCGCAAGCTCTGAGAGCAGATGGAGTCGGTCGATCTTCAGAAACGACGATGCCGACTTTATATTGTGGAAAATTCTGAATAGTTCATTGATCTTCTCGACTCTGAGCTCTTCGTTTTCGAGGGAGATGATAGTGGGTTCCATCACTTCCGTCATAACGTCGAAATGGTCCAGGAACTCATCGACAATATCGTAGTCGAACTCCCGTTCCAGCCGGTTTCGGATACCCATTTTCGCCTCCTGTTTGATTGCAATTATACCATTTTTTGGATAGAATCGATTCCAGCCAAAAGAAAGGGAATATATGCGCAAAAAAGAGACGATCTCATCGCTTCAGAGTGCCAAAAAGAGCCGAAAACTGACGATGATAACGGCATACGACGCACTCTTTGCCTCCCTTTTCGCAACAGAGGTCGACATGATCCTCGTAGGCGACAGTCTCAACATGAGCTTCGGCGGCAGACCCGACACCCTCTCCGCTACGCTGGAGCAGATGATCTACCACACCGAAGCCGTATGCAACGGCGCACCAGAAACTTTCGTCGTCTGCGACATGCCGTTTGGGAGCACAAACACGAAAGAGGAGGCGCTCGCCAACGCCGTAGAGGTGTTTCGACGCACAAGGGCCGACGCCGTTAAGATAGAGGGCGGGGCCAAAAGGGCCGACCTGGTCGCCCACCTCGTAGACAACGGCATTGCCGTCATGGGCCATGTGGGCCTTCTGCCGCAGTCGGTACGCTCCGAAGGGGGCTACAGAGTCAAAGGGCGCGACGAAGAGAGCTTCCGCACCGTGCTCGAAGATGCGGCGGCGATAGAGAGGGCCGGAGCCTTCGCCCTCGTAATAGAGGGTGTCACGCCCGAACTCGCCGCGATGGTGACAGATGAGGCTTCCGTTCCAGTCATAGGTATAGGTGCGGGCGCACAGACAGACGGGCAGGTACTCGTATGGTCCGATATGCTCGGCTTTTTCGAAGAGTTCAAACCGAAATTCGTAAAACGCTACATGGACGGAGCCGCCCTGGTGAAAGAGGCCGTGAAGAGGTTCACCGAAGATGTAAGAGAGGGCAGGTTCCCTGCCGAAGAGCACTGCTATAAGTGAGAAGATGAAAAACAGCTGCAAACCTACAAGCGGACACAACATCAGGGTAGATGCGGCGGCTTTGCCGGC
>WGAW01000028.1 GCA_015494675.1 Hydrogenimonas sp.
AGTCCGTTCGGCTTGCGTATCCCTACTTATCACTTTGCAGGCGAATTATACAGGTCGAAATGTAAAATCTCCATTAATCTATAGGCTCTGCGAGCGCCAGCTCTATCTTGTGCCCCTTTTGCGACTTGACGACCACCTCTATCTCCTGCCCTTCATGCAGCACTTCGCTCGGGTGTCCAATCCGTTTTCTCGAGATTTTCGATATATGCAGCAGTCCGTCCACTCCTCCCGGAAGCTCTATGAACGCACCGAAGTCGACCAGTTTTTTCACCCTTCCTTTTAGCGGTTTGTCTATCTCGAACTGCGGTATCTCTTTTTTGGCTCCGCCGCCTTCGGTCAGACTCTTTATGTGGTCACACGCCGCTTTGACTTTGGCTTTGCTCGGTCCGGCGACCCTCACCTCTCCCTCTTTACGGTCAAGATCCACACTCACTTCGAACTTTTCGATAATCTCTTTTATCGTCTTTCCGGCCTGCCCGATGATGTCTACGATCTTGTGCGGCTCAACATGGAAGACTTCGCTGCTCGGAAGCACCTCTTCGTTCACCTCTATCTTAGCGGCGGTCTCCTGCATTATGCCCAGAATATGCAGCCTTGCATCTTTGGCCTGATCGAGCGCCTCTTTGAGCAGATCGAGACTTATGCCGCCGAGTTTTATATCCATCTGGAGTGCGGTAATGCCATCTTCGCTTCCGGCTACTTTGAAGTCCATATCTCCGTCATGATCTTCGAGGCCCATTATGTCCGTAAGGATCGCATGCTTTTCACCCTCTGCCACAAGCCCCATGGCGACTCCCGCTATCAGTTTCAGAACAGGAACGTCGGCAGCCTTCAGCGCCAAGGAGCCGCCGCATACAGTCGCCATAGAGGATGAGCCGTTCGATTCGAGAATCTCCGACACTAGACGGATTATGGAGTCGAGACTCGTCTTGTCCAGAGCCGGTTCGAGAGCTCTTTTGGCCAGATTGCCGTGGCCGAGCTCACGGCGCCCCGGAGGTCCTATGCGTGATGCCTCGCCTACGCTGAAGCCGGGGAAGTTGTAGTGCACCATAAACTCTTCGTAGCTGGCACTTTTGCCCGTTATGCGTTCGAACATCTGGGCATCCTGACGGCTTCCGAGGGTGCATGTAACAAGCGCCTGAGTTTCGCCGCGGGTAAAGAGGCAGGAGCCGTGTACGCTCGGAAGGATGTTGGTCTCTATGGATATCGGGCGCACATCTTTGAGCCCCCTTCCGTCGGCCCTTCGCCCCTCATCGAGGATCATCGACCTGACGCGCTCACGCTTCACCTGACCGACGGCGGCTTTGACCTGATCTTCGCTCCACTCCTCCCTTGCGGCAATATCATCATTTAAAACATGCTCTATTATCGCCTTTATCTCCGTGCCGCGTTCGCTTTTGGCCATACCGTCGAGCGCCCCGTCGATCTCGTCGGAATAGAACTCTTTTATGTAAGTGACGATCGAAGGGTCGGCCTTCTCGTCGAACAGAGGAACATCTTTTTTCGGTTTCGCGGCCTCGACGAAAAGCTTCTCGTACTCCGAAGCGGCCGTTTTGATCGCCTTTTGCGCCAGCTCTATCGCCTCTATGAGCTCTTCCTCTTTCAGTTCGTTCACATGGGGAATCTGGACGATCTCGTCGGCGAGCATCGGGTCGATCATCGGATCCACGGCCACTGTGGGCTCTATCTCCACATCTACGCTTCCTATCGCCCTCATCTCTATCATAAGGAGATCCTCTTTGGTGCCTGAAACGAACAGATCGAGTGTCCCCTCTTCGAGCTCTTCAAGAGTCGGATTGAGTATGAAGCTCCCCTCTTTGCGCCCTATCCGAACACCTGCGACGCTTTTTGAGACCGGAATATCGGAGACAAAAAGAGCCGCCGACGCGGCATCGAGAGCAAGAGACTGAAGATCGGCACTCTCATCGACACTCAGCAGCATCACCGTAATCTGCACGGGATTGTAAAAACCTTTCGGAAAGAGAGGGCGCAAAGAGCGGTCTATGAGTCTCGATGTGAGAGTTTCGAAATCTCCGGGTTTGGTCTCTCGTTTGACGAACCCCCCGGGTATCTTGCCGGCCGCGTAGCTCTTCTCTATGTACTGCACCGTCAGCGGCAGAAAGTGCTCCTCTATCGGTTTGTCGTCCATGACCGCGGTAGCGAGCAGTACGGTCTTTCCGCTTCTAAGCAGTACCGAACCGTTGGCCTGCCTCGCCACTTTTCCGGTCTCGAAGACCATCTTTTTGTTGTTCATTTCGAATTCGAATCTGCATCCCATGCTGTTGTGTTCCTTTAAAATCTAAATCTTTTCGCGTGCGTCTCCTGCGGAAACTGTTTCGCGATCTCATCTTCACTGAAAGAGAAGCGGTAATTCTCCACATATCTCTTCAGCAGTTCGTAAGCCTCGTTTATACG